>CAYRFA010000007.1:0-18221 GCA_964423435.1 uncultured Gammaproteobacteria bacterium
CTCTTCGGCCCTTTGGTATACCCTTTTGTCTTTCTTGACTCATGGATGTGTTATTTTAACATATCTTATAGTAATTGTCAACTCCTTGACTATTTCTATACAACAACCTATAATACATTATTGGTCTCCTGCATTTCAATGCAGGTTTTTTTAGACACATGACCACTATGTTCTTTACAAAAATATAAACATATCTCCGTTCATCTCCTGCTAATCAAGAAAAATGGTAGGAAAAAGTACATCAACTATCGCATGTTCTTTTTTCTACCATTTTCCCATCTTAGGAAAGGAGATTTAACAATGAACGTAGGAACGCTTCACTATCCGGTATCGCCAGCAACGCTTTTGAGCGAAATTGAAAAAGCCGCTCAGCGGTACCATTCGGAAAAGGGACACGCGCCAAATTTATGCTTGGTGCGTCAGGCTCTTCTTCCTAAAGATGTTCCGGACGTTGTTCAGACAACGCTCGGAAAAGTAACGTTACGGACCCATGAGGGAATCATCCCCGATCATCTCTGGATCGGAGAAGAATGACAAGTGGGTCCAAGGGGCGTCATGTTGAAAAAACATATTCTCTCAACAAAACAACATGACGCCATTTTTATTCATAACCCCATATACCATAGGTATACTTGGATTTTACGCGTTTCAGGAATATATCTTGTCTATATTGATATAATTGATTATATTATTACTCCGTTTATCGCTTCCCGCGTAACATACCAACGGGAATAAGACGATCAGGATGTTTTGGGTTATCAAAATAATCTTCTGCCGAACTAAACCATCCACTATGACCTACTCCAAAAACATTCACAATGTCTCTTCCACGAAGTGCAAGCACTTGGTTTGATTGAAATAATGCTTTTGCCTGTGTTGCTAAGAATTCCATTTGATAAAGGCGAAGAGAATCTTCTCCACCAAGAAGTACAAGATTCCCTCCTGGAACAATACATGGAGAGACATCATCCATCATCTGAATAATTGGATCAAGTCCTTCATCGGGATCTGGAGCAGTAATATGTACTCGATACGCTAGTTCCTGCATTCTTTGTTGAACAATATTGTCATCTGTGTATCTGGGAATATGAAATGCCATGGAATCGTGAAATTGACATACCTGAGTAAGTAATCGCGCTACATACGGATATTCATGATCTGGATATACATGCGGTCCGGGAATAAAAGGATATGATGAGGCTGGTCCTACCCCTCCATCAACACCAAAAACAATTGTTCGTCTGTTTAATCCAGCTAGTGTCAGTGGGGATAAAGAAGATCCATCTCCAACATCAAGAATAAAGGTGTACCCACCAGCAACACCATATTGTATAAGATCATCAAGAAACCCATCTAATCCTTCTTGAGTAATCTCCCGATCAACAGCCATGTAAGGGACATGCACATGAGTCCCACCAACGCGGTTAACATCATATATGCCAAAATTTCCTTCTCCTGGATAATATTGCGTTGCCCAATTTGCGGCAGTAAAATCTGGTAGTTGCATTTGAACTTGTCTCAACACACCACCCCATTTTTCAAACACTGGTTCAAATTCAATAGCAACATCAGTAGGCAATATGAATTCGCCAACAGGCTGATATCTCCCTGGAACATCATATTCTTTCATAGAATCTTATCCCTCACTCGGCATTTTTTCTTCTAGCTGCGGGATTTCTCGAAGGCATTCTCGATACACCTTTGGATAATGGCATTTAAGATACGCACATACATAGGAAATCTCATACATGAGTGCCATAGCATGCCCTTTGATAAAGCCATACTCGACAAACTGTGTCATCCGAGTAAATAACTTCTGCGCAATTGCCTCATTAAGCCCTGATTGTATGGCTCCTTCAACAAATTGTTGTCGCCATGCCTCAATTTGCCCTGGCTCTCTCTGTTTACTTATTGCCCGTCGAAGCGCCTCAGCATCAGTTGGAGAAAATCCAGCAAGACGCTCTGCAACGGCTAATACTTGTTCCTGATACAAAAGCACGCCCATGGTTTCTCCTAAAATCTCATCAAGAATCGGATGATAGGATGGCACAGATTCTCTCCCGCTTTTACGCTTCAAATACAGCTCTAACGACTTTCTCCCAGCAGCAGGACGAGACAGTGCAAATGCAATAACAATATCCTCCATTGTTAATTGTGCTCCTTGTTCTTCTAGATTCCCAAATTGCTGCAATACTTCTTTTAACCAGCTCGTTGAAAGAAATGGCACACCATCGGTATCTCCACGAAAAATCATTGCAAGCGTTTGTGGATCATCGAGAGGAATGGAAATTTTCTCTCCCAGTTCACGATACACAGAAGCAATGACTGTTAATCCATAATTTCGTAAAAAATCCAGATTCGACCAATAGGCAGCCATATCTTTATCCATATCCACAATCGGAACTCCCTGGGCATCTGTAACACGCGCATCTAACATCTCTCCCGCAAATATCACTTTCGACGGATGAAAAACTTGACTTCCTGTAGGAATTGCTCGAGAAGCAAGCTCTGCTGCAATTGCTACATATGGTTGATGTTCTTGTAATAATTCCTTTGGATCTTTTTTCAATTGTTGTTGCACTGCACGTATTTCTTTTTGCGAAAATCCAAACATCCGAAGAACGGTGTGTACTGCTTCCCCAACCCGGTATGTTGGATAGGTCGCAATGCAATACGGATATATGTTGGCTTGCGGAAATTCTTGCAATATTCTTTGTACAACACCGTCTCTTTGCACCCCATCCACCTGCCAATCGATATCTGGAATTTTTTGTGTCGCTTGAGTTAAAAACCGTTCAAATGAAAGTCCATGAGCAAGTGGATCAATTTGGGTAATCCCAAGAAGATAGCACACAAACGATCCGGTTGCAGATCCAACGCCAACAAATGCAACCTCTGATTCCTGCATCATCCCAACGATATCTGATGCAATTAGGAAGTGATCTGCAAGCCCGAGCGTGCCAATAACATCAAGTTCATGTTCTAATCGTTGAAACTGTTCTGGTTTACTGATTTTAAATCGTTTCACAAGATGTTCCATACATCGCTCGCGCAAAACCAGATACGCGGAAGAGCCCTCTGGAACGGGATATGCCGGAAGCATGGGCTCAGATAGTCTTCCTGTTTCAACCATACGGGCGATTTCTCTTGTTTGACGCAGTGCTGGTGCAAGTTGATCTCCAAAGCGTTTTTGAATCTGAGCAGAACTCGTCATGTATCCACGAGGTCGAAATTGATCCAAATACGAATCAAATTGACCACTGTGCAAAAGATCTCTCATCCGCTGGTGTGCAAGAGTGTTATCAGAAAGTTCAGATAGTGCTCTTCCATGATCCACTAAGGATCGAGGAAGAGTGATGTGATTGGCACGCGCATACAGAAGGAGTGAGAGCATTTGACTGCCCGGTCGATCCTCTGCCATCCATACCCGATTACTTGCAATTGGCGCTCTTCCTAACCTGACCGCTTCTTCCATCGCAATAGCTATTTCTTGATGCATCTGGTCTCCTCCATCAGTCCGAACTTCTACAAATAATCGTCGATTGTCAAATACATCAACAAGGAATTCTGCAGATTCTGGTGGAACAATCGCAATCACTCCGGCGGTATTTGCTGCTACCTGAGAAACATCTATATACGGCATTTCTGAAAGCCGCCACAATGATCCAATCCCAGCCGGAGTTGCAGCAACAAGAGTACTTCGATGAGGGCGTTGATCCAGCGGATGTGTCACATCAACTTCCATTCCGAGTATTGGTTGGATATCAGCATCTCGACACGCTGCATCCAACTGAGCCCATGCCGTGGGAGTTCTATCAGCAACTCCTAATGCACCAAGTCCCAATAGTTGTGCTTGATGCACAAACTCATCCACGGTTGACACCCCACCTGAAGTCAACGCGGTACGGACATCAACAGGAATAAAGGGTTGTTCTTTTCCCATAGGAACGAGGCAGGTTTAGCTGTATAGTATAGCATACTATAGGGTAAATATCGATGAAGTATTACCATTTCCGGAGGACGTCGAAAAAAGGCTATCTGGTGGATTTGGACGCGGTTCACTATCTTTCCCGCTGTACATTTTCTAAACTCCGTATCCTGCCCGCAGAAGAAATATCGTGTCCTTAATTAAGTTCTTTTTCGCCCACTCTTTTGTTTTATTATCCAACAGCTCCCCCATACCACTCAATATATGCTCTTGGGGCCAATGTTCTAGATACGTAACACACGTTTTAATAAATTTTTCTTTTTTCATCAAACTCTTTTTTTCAACCAACTCCCAATTGACATCCCAATGTTCTTTTAGTAAAAACCATGTATCAAACACATCTCTATTTGCTGGTTTCTTCCTTGTTGTGAGCGCCATCAGTTTATTTGCAAAAATATCCTCCTTGACCATTGTTTGCAAAGAAACACCCAAATAATTTGTAACTTCATACCTACTGCCGAGATTTCGTTTGCTGATTTCGATTTTAAGATTTTGTTGACCCTTTTCGTAATTAAGGAGTGAAAACAACGTGTATCTTTTGTTCGTTAACTCCTGTATAACACCGATATGTTTAAGAATGTTTTCAAGTTTTGACAACACTTGGCTTTCTTTTGTTGCATCAAGGAGATCAAAATCAAGATCAACACTAAAACGAGGGAGATTGTAGAGCATATACAGAAGTGTTCCCCCTTTAAACCCCAATACAGGCCCCAAAAACGTATCTTCATAGAGAGTTTTTACTACCTCTAACATAATAGACCGGTGTTTATTTATTGTGAGCATATGATTGTATATCCTCCTTTGTTATTTTTTCTTCGTATATTGACAACATATCTTCACATTTTTCAAAATCGATTGGTTCTACGTTATCAAATTGTCTTTTACCATAACAATAGATCGTATCCAAAAAAGCCCGTTCGACCGTAGCCTCAGGGAAATAGTTTTCGTACCCGATTCCCATTGGATTTGTCAAAATTTCAGCCTTGATTTTTTTGTAATAGATTTTAATTGTTCCAACGGTAATCTCCCTCGTGAGATAACTTGCTGCATGAATCCGGCTATCATATTGAAAAACTACTCCGTTTTTGGATAGTATGGTCTCAAAACTGATATACGATGGAGTATAGAGTTTTGTAATCATTTCACATTCACTAAATGTACTATCCTTTGCATACATCCCCCGCCGTAAAGCAAAAATTTCACCCCTTTTTACGTAATAATTTATTTTTGACTTGACAATATCTGAATTTGTTTCTCCCAAAATAAGAGCTATCTCCCGCGTGGTAAATACGGTTTGAGGAAGCTTATTAAGACTGTAGGTAAGATTTTTCATTACCTCCAGTGTACAAAACAACAAATTGTTTGTCAAGAAGAATGCTACCGTTTTCGCAGGACATCAAAGAATGCAGTTTGAGGAATTTCCACGCGGCCGATGAGTTTCATCCGTTCTTTCCCCTTCTTTTGTTTGTCTAAGAGTTTATCTTTCCTCGTCCTATCTCCTCCATACAGCTTTTGGATAACATCTTTCCGGAAAGACTTAATATCCTCCCGTGCAACCACTTCCCCGCCAATAGCTGCCTGTACGGGAATAGTAAATTGTTGCCGTGGCAACACTTCCACTAGCCGTTCGACAATCTCTTTCCCCCGCTTCCGTGCCTGATCTTTTACAATAAGAAACGCAAGCGCGTCCACCCGCTCCCGGTTCACGAGAATATCTACCTTTGAAACCTCAACTATCCGGTATTCATAAAACTCGTAATCAAGCGATGCATATCCTTCGGTCACGCTTTTCAATCTGTCAAAAAAATCCACAATCATCTCTGAAAGCGGAATAAGATACGTAAACTCTGCCTGTTCACCGTGATAGACCAAATCCACATATTCTCCCCGTTTTTCTTGGGATAGTTGCATGACCGCACCCACAAACCGCTTTGGGCAATACACAGCTACCTGCATAATGGGCTCTTTGACTGAATCAATCACCGTAGGATCCGGATATTCTGTTGCGGATTGAATCGATACCACTGTTGTTCCTAACGCTTTTGACTCATCAACAACGACTGATGAGGCAGTAAAACCTAATTTTGAAAGCGATGTACCGGATTTAAGTGCTAACAAATATTCAACCGATGGACTAGTAGCTAGAAGCGACAACCCAAATTCCCGTTGAATCCGTTCCTGCACAATTTCAGCGTGAAGTAGTCCTAAAAATCCGCAGTGAAAACCATTCCCAAGGGCCATAGAGGAAATGGGACGAAACGTAAACGCACTATCAGATAACTGCAACTTTTCCATGGCAATCCGCGCTTGTTGAAACTCATTGCTCACGATGGGAAACAATCCCACAAATACCATAGACTTTGGCTCTTTATATCCAGGAAGAGAAACAACTTCTGGCACATCTTCATCTTTTTTTGAAATAGTAATCGTGTCTCCCACCTTTGCCATACGAACATCTTTGAGTCCTGTTGCAATATAGCCAACCTCTCCACAGGCAAGCCCGCGGGTTGCAAACATTTTCGGATGAAATACCCCAATTTCTATTGGGTCAACACTTGCTTTGGAGTTAAGAAAATGAATATGTATATCTGATTCGTACTGTATAGAACCATCTATTAATCGAACAAATACAACTACTCCTTTATGTGCATCATACTGAGAAGAAAACACGAGTCCGCGTACAGGACCCGCGGGGTTGCCAACTGGAGCAGGGATGCGATCAACAACAGCTTCCAGTACTTGATCGACATGTTTTCCGGTTTTGGCAGAAATTTCGAGTATTTCCTCTTTCAAAAATCCTAAATCCACAAGTTCCCGTCTTGTTTCCTCAATCCTCGCCATCGGCATATCAATTTTGTTAATCACCGGAATAACCACGAGTTTATGTTGCCGCGCTTGATGTAAATTCGCAAGTGTTTGTGCTTGTACCCCTTGCGTCGCATCAACAACCAAGATTGCCCCTTCACAGGCGGCCAGTGACCGAGAAACCTCATAGCCGAAGTCCACATGCCCGGGAGTATCGATTAAATTCAAAACATAGTCTTTATACAGCATCCGCACTGGTGCTAATTTAATCGTTATTCCCCGTTCCCGTTCAATGGGATTACTATCGAGATACTGCGCTTGCATATCCCGCATGGCAATCGTATGGGTCATTTCAAGTAGCCTATCGGCTAGTGTCGACTTCCCATGATCAATGTGGGCGATTATTGCGAAGTTTCGAATATGAGACTGTTTATCCTGATTTCTATCGAGGGAATCCATGAGAGGATTATAGCAGATACCATATTTACTGAATTATTATTTATAAATAACTTTTGTTCTGGTTATCTGTTTGCTATCTCATCCATTGCATGACTTACTATCTTTTCAGCCTGAGCATCAGTCAATCCCTGTTGACAATGCAAACATCCACTGGGAGAAAGTCCACCATTACGAGGATGAAATTCAGCAAGTATGACATCTTTCAATTCAGTTTCAACTGGATAATATTCGTTGGGATCTGGAACTTGGGTATGTAGTTCTTCAACAGTAAATTCACCTGTTTGAATTTGTGAAAGGAGCCGTTCCGCTATCCGAACTCCGCATGCACCGTCTCCTTGCCGATTTCCTTGATGATAGAACTGACAATATGCTCCAGGTAATGTATGTGGCGAACTCCATTGATCATATCCAGGTAAAGAACAATTACCATCAAACGCTGTTCCCGCAGTTACTCTACGAGCTGAAAATATTTTTCCGAGTAATCGTTCATCCTCTTGTTGTGCACGCATAGATCCTCCTTTTTACGTACTAGTCCCGTAGTATATGCACTTCGTCCGCATTATCTTGACACAACTTGACGGAAATAGACGGTTTTTGGTGTATAATAGCCTGATGAAATCAATAACAACGTGGGACTATTCACTGGATTCAGAAACGAGACGGCTTCTTCATACTGCTCATCTTATTGCCATTGGTTTTTACCGTGTCAACCAATTTCTCGTTCTTCCCTACAGCTACAAAGCACACGATGCGTCTATCGTCACATTTCCAGACCTTCCATATCTCACGATTCACAATTTCTGGAAAGAAGTACAACACATCACTGTTGGCCAATTTCCCCTTCACATCAAAGAATCACTTCTTCAGTCAACAAAAACACTCGTAGAAAACGCTCACATCCAAAAACCACAGAGTGATACTATACAAAAAATATGGCAACGAGCAGAACCTGCAATTCTTGATGGAATCTATTCGCTTGTACCGAACAAAAAGGGTACGATACAAAAAATAATCATTCATCCAACCAGTTTTGGCAGCACGTGTAGTTTTAACATAATCACACACAATATAAACTATATTGAACTCTATCTTCAAGAAGGCCTTGGAGTTGCTACTATTACGGAAGCACTTATTTCTTCCTTAACTAGAGAAGACGTATTTGAAAAATTAGGCGGACTATGGCAGGAATCAGAGCTTCTTGCTGATTGGCTCGTCACACAATCCTCTCTTGCCCAAATCGTCAAACACTATGACAACACCAATACCTTCTCTCCCACCATAAAAGGCATACGAAATAAAGAACAACCACAACTCACACTTGATTCAGAACAGTTTTATAAAAAACTGGGAATTCCCACCGGCACTCCTCCATTTTCACTTACGTCCGATACGCCAACCTTATACGCTCATCCCATTCAAAACCTCACTGATACAGAAACGAGAATCCTCAACCTTTTTATTCAAAAAGCAAATACTATTGTCACGTTTGATGAAATAAGTACACTCCTTGCCCCATCTGAGGATGATTTCAGTCTGTATGCAATAGCAAAAATGATTGAACGACTGCGCAAAAAGCTCGAAGACAATGGCATATCCGGAAGCTACATTCAAACATATAGAAAACAGGGGTATGTGTTACGAAACACATAACTAAAACTCGTTTTATCGAAGCGAAGTAGCTATGCTTGCAAGCACGTCTGTTATTTCTACTGTTATCATATGCTCTTCAGACACCCGCAGTTTCTGATTTACTGCTCCAATTTTAACCGGTAATCCCATAACTTCAAATGCGCCTTGTATACCATCAACATATTCACCAAGTGGATATCGAATATCAGACTCTGCAATACGTCGAAAACGATCCATTTCTTCTTCATCAATTCCAGGAAATACAACTGGAACATGTAGATCTTCTGCTAAATATTGCAGTTGTGTTGCAGTAACTCCTGGAACAAACGGCGACAACGAAACAAGCCTATTTATTCGTTCATCAAATCCAACTTGTAAAATTGGTGTTACATCAGCAACATAAACAGTATATCCGCTACTTATAGCCCCTGGCACTTCATGAACATGCGTCCGCACTGTATCAGTTAAATTTCGATATGTTTGTACCATTCCAAAAGAGACTGATCGTTTTTTAAACACCTTCCACACATATTTCCATTCAGGAGTTGTGTACACATCGGTATCAGCACCAGTTGTGATATGAATCAACTCTGTTTCATCTGGAATCCATAACCGTGAGGCGTTCTTTGCTTCGAGTGGCAACCATCCGCGAAATCTTGGTCCTAATGCTTCAGCCATAAAAATATTATACCAATCAAATGAACTCATTCGTGGATCATAAAATAATAAATTTTACTATCCTCGTTCTTTATCTACTGGACGAGATTCAAGTAATCTTATCCGCGCAGCAGATGTCCGCTCATCCAACACAAGTTCTTGATGACGTAACGGTAATTCTTGTGGATACATATACCCCAACTGAATCGTATCAATAACCCAATTTGGGAATGCGCCAGCAGTTATTCCTCGTGCGGTTGGATCCCATCCAAAATCTGCTCCTAACTCCAATGCAGTTCTTGAAACCTTGTCCTGAAAAAACTCACCGCTTGCAAATCCGACCCGAATAAACTCTCCATCTGGCAAACTACGAACCAATTGCATTAATTCGTCAATACCTTGCCCTTCTGGTGGAAGATCCTTATGCGCAATGACTACTTTTGGAGAAACCTTTGTAAACAATTCACGCGCCCTCCCGAGCGATGAAGCAAATCCGACTTCATCCATACCAAAACCAAGCTCAAAAAGCTGTGGAATCATTACGGTTCCAAGTCCAGTATTATGAATAACAGCAACAGCAACATCTCTCATAGATATTTTGATATAGTATCATATTCTTTGATATAATAAAACACTTATAGATCGTCTCTTTGGAGCTTCTGAAGCATCTTTTTCAAATCTAAATTTGTAGGATTAATCAGTATTGCCTTATCCAAATACTCTATCGCCTTTTGATTATCCTTTTTTGCAACCGCAATAAATGCCAGATTTTGGTATGACTGCCACAGGTTTGGATTAATCGAGACAGCTTTTTCAAAAAACGGAATTGCCTCTTCGTATTTTTTCATGGAGAGATAGGTGTTGCCAATGTTGTGGTACGCATCCGCATAGTTGGGATTGATCTTAGTAGCTCTTGTAAAAGCCTCTATACTTTTTTCATACTGACCATGCCTACTATACACATCTCCCATGTTGTTCCAGCTGTGCGGATCGTTGGGAGAAATACGAGCGGTAGCCACCCACAAACTATCTTCTGTCCGCCAATCACTGTTTCGAATAATTGTTCGTGCTGATAGTGCACACACAATAACCACTCCTAAACAGATCACAAGGATCTTCCATTTCTTTTGAGATACCAATGTATCAAAGAACATTCCGATAATCACACATAACCCAATTAGCGCAAGGTACACGTAGCGCTCCGCGACAATCCACGCAATTTTGACCGGAAGAAGCGTAACGCCAAGGCTAACTACAACCCATGACAGCCAAAAGCCGAGGTTTTTTTTCTTCACAATGCCATAAACGGCAAACACCATATACAAAACGGTCACACCAATACGAATCCCCATTTCCCACCATGTATAGCGGAAAACCGAATGATAGAGCGTCAACTTCATGGGCCAGATAAAAAGTTCAATATACGAACTTATTGCAATAGAGATCTGATACAGCGGATTATATAGACCGGTGATTGTTTGATAATTCGCCTGCTCCAAACCTGTCACGCGGATGCCCAAACGGGAAACATAAAACAAGATAAAACCAATACTTACTATACAGTAAGGTATCAAACGCGACCAATTCTTTTTAATATTCCCATAGACCCATTCATACAGGATAAAAATAATAAATAAAGGAACTGCTTTTTCGGAAATTAAAACGGAAAGAAGAAATACGAGTATCGAACAAAGAGAAACGAGCATACGAGACGAATTGATATATAACCAAAATGAAAGCAAAAAGAAAAACGTGTAGTGGCTGTACACGCCGCCTGAAATCCAGATGATGGACTCGATAACTAAAGGATGAATGGCAAAAAAAAGACTTGCAGCAAGCGCAATAGTCGGTTTTGACAGTTTTTTCACTATCAGCCATACCAACACCACATTTCCCATGTGAAACAAAATATTGGTCAACCTGTATGGCCAGGGCACAAGCCCAAACAAGTGATATGTCCAATATTGCAAAAGAACTCCGAGATGAATCACTCGAGGCCACCCAATAGCCTCAAGCCACGTCCAATGAGATACTCCATTGACAATGCCGCCAATGTCATCAGACACAAATGCATTGCCTAAGAATGGAAGATACAAAATGCTGATAATACCTACCAAAATAAATATCGTTCGGGGTATCATTACCTTATTGACTAACATGAGCTCGTGATAAATCTTTTGCTTTTGTTCGAAAAAATTGTTTCAGATCATCAAGTTTCAATGGAAGAATCATGCGTGGCAAATTGGTAAAATCTTCAACCATGAGTAAGTCTGATGCAAACGTAATAGGATCATAGGACTGGTGGAATTTCTTTTCCATACCAGCTACCAAATCATAAAATGATTCCTTTTTCCATAAAAAATAACAATCGACAAAATCTTTTATATCCTGACGCTGTGTCAGAGTAATAAGTTTATTTACAGCTATATCAAACTGGCTATCAATAGATATTCCTGTATCATTTTTTATCGGAGCGATTCGTTTATATGGATAGTACGAAAAATCTACCTTCAGAGGAATTCCAGAAGGGAACATAAGGACACACCGATATACCACTTCAATAAATCGAGTTGTTATCGTACAACCTAATGCTTTTGACCAATCAGTGAGAAGTGGAAAGAGTACATCTGTTTCAACTTCCTCTTCTGAAAAAAAATCAAGATCATCAGAATAACGATGGTGAAGATAGTACTCGGATAATGCTGTGCCACCGGTAAAATAAAACCGTTTCACCATATACTCGTTTTGACTTACGAGATATAGAAACGCTTGTTGGTCTTTGGTGAGGATCTGTATTTTCCCCATATAAGTAACTCCATGAGCCGTCTTGCTCCAGTATTTAGATGTAAAACAGTCCACTGTTTCTTTACTTCTGCCAGTGGAATCTTTTTCTTTTTACCAGGCCCATAATTAATCATCCGCTCAAGTATTGTCTGCCTGCCTCGAGCAGTTTTTGAAAGCTTTTTCCTCGGATAGTCCCAAAGAAGTGTCATATACTCATTATATCATCCTTTTCATAATTACCTACACGTTACACTTTTGGTAAATCCTGCACTCAATGCCTCTTTCTCACTGCAGAACCACGCATCGCCAAAACTCGTTGAGATCGTCACATCAGCATAATTGAAGCATGATGGTAAAAAATACGTCTTTTTATTATTTCGTATGTTTGCTTTTATCAGACACGTTGGGTTTTTCGGAGAAATCTGCGTGCATGTTTCCGAATAGATTCCTAATTTCCCCGTCCGAGCAAGCTGACTGGCACCACTTAGCACTTCTGTGTATTGACCGCCAGAATTATGATATAGTCCAAGTCCTTCTTCTACCATCACGCGATTGATCATCACCAGGTTTTTGTACGGCGCTTTCCTCACAAACCGAAAATATAAATACTCCATCCATTTATCAAATGGAGCATCCACAAGCACACTTGCAAGTATCCGACCATAGTCATCGTGATGCCCTATATCTTTCAGTCGAACGTATTTCCCTAATACCAGTTCTGATAACCTCGCTTTCGCTTCCTCACTCATACATCTGCCCATTTCCGGCGCATCAACTCCCAACAACCGCACGCGCCTGCCATCAGCAAGCGTAAATGTATCACCGTCGGAAACACGAACTACGACATCCCGTCTCCACTCACGAATGCCAAAAATGATATTGAAAGATATAGAAAGAGATAGAATGATGAAGATAATTGGAAGAAAAATACTGGCCTTTCTTTTTGCCATATGAAGACAGTATAAGATACGGAGAAAAATTGTCAAAAAGCCCTTCGATTATACTCAGGGTAAAACTGATCCGGGTGCAAGTTTGCGTTATGCATGTGCAAACCTGCACCCGGAAAAACTCAGTCTACGTACTTATTCGTACAGGAATGCCAGTGTCTGGCAGGGAATTCCTACTTCCCATTCATCCAGTTCGCCATCCAACACATGGCAGGTTATGAACACTGGCAGGTGACCCCGATCAACAATCTCGACCAAGGTATCGTCCTCCAGGTGGATCGGAGAGCCTTCAGCAAGGAGAGTGGCCTTCGTGTCCATGATGGTATACCGGCCGCGAACGAGCCCTTGACATATCTCGTCAACGACCCAGTACTGGGTCTCGCTTGAAATCCAAAACAGGTTGTCTTTCCATGACACAAGCGTCCTTTCGCCGTCCTGATCTGTGACGACAACCTCCGCGTTTTTCGGCAGGTGCAAATGATCTGAGGTTACATTCTCCAGTACAGCAGTCTGTTTTACCAACTGCACTCTGGGAAGCCGCTCTGCGGCGAGAAGCCCGATCGATCGCTTATTCATTACTGATTTCTCCTGTTACTGAACAATGAACCGGATATGGTTTTGACGACCTCTCAATTAACTTTCTTGTATCACCTCCATGTGTATAGATTCGAATAATAAGTACTCTTCCCCTCTTTCCAAAAACGATAAACATTTTCAGAAACAGGGAAAGAGCATATGTACGTAGACTGTTAATGTGCGAATTATCCTACATAATCAATCAAGAGCGTATTCTTGAAGATTTCATAGGAAATGTTTAAAAACTCCTTTGTGCACCCTCTCAATGATCTTGCTTGCGATATGATTCGCAAATCACTGAAAGGGTGCACGATAGGGATAGATTATAAAATGGCGTTTGCCTTGAGAACTCGAGCAATTGCCTCTGCGACTTTCTCTCGCGATGCGGTATTCTCGTATGAATACCTGTCTCTGAGCCACGCTCGCACTGGCTCTGACCAAAGAGGCAAGGTGCCCAAGCACAAAACAGCTTGAGTCGATGAGGCATATCCTTCTTTGCACTGGATAATCACAACCTGCAGGCTATAAACAACCCTGCGGCGCAATCCTTCAGGTAAAGAGGGATGTTGTTCATCAAGTACCTTGAACAACCTCTTCAAGATCGAGAGATATGCTCCATCGTTACTTCCGTTGAGCAAATCGAGAAGCTCTCGAACTTTCACAACTGGATCTAGTGCCATGATTTTTTCCTCCGAATAATGATAGACAAACAGCGATACCCCGCGGGTACCACATCGTTGTCTACCATCGGGAAAAAAAGGATTTCATCTATCCACTATGGTAATGAGCAATATTCAGTTTCTATAGATAAGCGCACACGCTTTGATAGAAATTGAATAGTCCTATTATAAATACCTTTCTTAAAAAGTCAAAATATATTGATCTAGTCACCTCATCAACGGTTATCGGTAATCATCATAGGCCTCGATTCAAACCCAACAGCATGTCCTTCTTTATACTGAAAAATAATTCCCCCGACTTGCTCAGCAACACGACGTGTTGCTCCGATTGTATGATCTGTCCGCATAACACCAATGACATGATCTTGCCTATCCATGACAGGAGCCAAAATCGGTTCATCAAATATGTCCCGTTCTCGAATTGTTTGCTCTACTCTCTCAACTGCCCAATCCTTCGCTTCCAGTCGCTCCTCATAAAAGAAATTGGCGCGCGTTTGCATGGATGCGCTGGTCCGAACCACAACCTGCGCTCCCCAGGATTCTCTTCCGTCAATAATGGCAATTCCTTGTTCTTCAAGATGCGCATCCAAAAGATCAAGAACAAAATCCGTTACAAACTCAACAAGATGCGGATTTCCCCCTAATTTTGAACTAGCCTGCCCATTCTGTGCACTTTGCAAAAACCGATCTATTCCATTTGGCTTAAGAAAAATTTCTCCAGTTGTTTTGTCTACCTCGCAGTGCACATGCGCTAACGCTTCGTGTGCGGATGCGCGAATTTGCTCTGGATCGTCCAAGGGAAATCCTCCAGGAAGACCTGCACAAAACCTGTATATATCCCCAACATGGATAACACGTGTATCAACGCCAATATTTTTTCCATCTTGAGGGTCTCGTAGATACAAACTCAGCTGTCTGGCGAGCTCACTTTTCCCCGTAGAATTGGGTCCTGCAATAGCAATAACATCTCGTCCTGATTGTGTTTCTGGACTCATACAAGTAGTGTCGTTTTTCCGTTTGGTGAACGTCTCCAAGGATGTTGCGAACGTTCGTTACTTGAGAAAAAACGTAGTATCAGTGTGCCAAATTACAACGCCTGTGTCAAGAACCTTTTTCCTCTGTTTGACAACCATATTATAGCTTGTTATAATCGCCCAAACATGAATTTCTCCTGCTAAAAAAGAAATTTCTATGCCTTCGGTAAAAGAACATCTCAAACACACTGAATATCATCCTGAACTCCTCGCCCATACGTTGTTTATTGGTCTAGCAATGGATGAATTACCAGTCCTATTAGACCTTCAAGATCCAGCTCCAGGAGCACTGCTTATCACTGATGAGCATGACTCTGCTCGTTCTTTGAAAGCTCATATTGCCCAAGCAGCTGAAGAGGTTGGTGCAGAAGCCGTATTCTATGTTGTAAACGACAGCTTACTATTTGAACAGATATCAGGTTCAACGGGTGTTTGCCAAATACCTATACCATCTGAAACGCTGGGAGATTCTGGATTACTAGAAGGCCTGAAACAACTGTCTCAACCAGCAGTGTTATTCATAAACGGACTCACGCGAGAGCAACTCATAAATCACAATGTTCGTGATCTGCTATTGAATGGTCCAGCAAACGGTGTATGGCCGATAATTACCGCTGATACTAAAGTGTGCAATATGATGAAAGAATTCGGTTTAAACACAACAATAATAACAAATACCGCACCAGATCAATTTACCCTCCATCAAGGAGAGAGTTCCGTCCAATTTGAAGCGTTTACATAACTAAGAAAACCGTGTTTACCACAAGTCGGGTGGAATAGCAGTGCTCTCATTTCCATCTCTATAGGGATCATAGATTGCATCATCAATAAGTGACACCTCAGTGATATGTGTGCTTGCTGACTCATAAACATCTCGCGCGCATCCCCAATATAACTTTGTCGGACACAAATATTCTCCACATACTTGAGCGTAAGCAACCACTTTCACAATACTTCTCCACACATCTAGCCAGTGACGAGTTCCAATAAATGATGCTGCTATCTCCACATCATGTTCAACGAGATTTGGAAGGAGTGCTACGTCTGTATCATATGGCTTAACTCCAATCGTATCCAGCGTTACCCGTCTTTGATCAAGAGGTGTCCACACCAACACACGTGATCCTTGTATTTTTGCTTTCCGTATTTCTTCTCGGACACGTGCTGTATACCGACCATATGTATCTGTTACTGGTCTTCCTGGATTCATATACTGGTGCCACCCAGGATGAACGACAAACAGCATGCTGGGGCGTAACCACGCTTCAAATCGTGAAGCATCTGGCACAAAGAGTGAGTCATATCCTCCCCACGCTTTTTTAATTGAAGCATCTTCTGATTGTGGGAGATATAACTGAGCTCGTCGTTCCAACATTGGTAACATAAATATATATTCTATCTTGCTATTGGTTGTATATTGCTTCTGGGATTATATGTCGCATGATTAATTACTGTAACATTTGGAATATATCCAACTGCTTCCTGAAGTACCCCATACACACATCCTGTTCCGTCTTCTGGCATATAATATTCTCCGCACAATGTTAATTGATGTACTTTTCTTTGCATGCTTTCCCAAAATATACCAGGATGACCAATACCAAGTCTTGCACAATCCATCGCAGGACTTGCTCTTCCAGCAATCGTTGGGACGAGCATAATGCGATCATCTGTCGGATTAACTCCCATTGCATCAAGCGCTCCACGGCGATGATTTGCCGATACCCAGGCAAGAACACAATGATTTTGATCTAGCGCCTCTTGCACCGTTGCTCGCATGGCATCTTGGTACCTGAGATAATCAAATGGAGGATCGCGGTCAGGATACGAAAAATACGTATAAAATCCTGGATGGACAACGGCAAGGGTATGCGGAGTTAATCGATCTTCAAATAAAGCTCTATCTAATACAAATAACCGATCATACCCATGCCACGAATCAGAGGTAAAGAGATCCTTCTCTACTCCGAGACGCAATGATTGTTGTCGAAAAAATTCACTGGATGGTAACATATTATTTCCTTGCATGTACCCACGATACATGTATTTCACCAATGGAAGGATACCCAGGAATAATCGTTGAAGAATGATAGGAAAATCCATGTGCAGCTGCCATGCGTCCGCTCCAGGTTACATGCGCTGCTTGTTTTCGTACAGTGTCATCTACATACGCATCCCAATGGACTGCTTCACCAAATGCAACAAAATTAACGTTTGGACAGAATATGCTATCTCCCTGAATCCCTTCTTCTTCAACAGGAGGAAGAAAATCATGTTTGAGCCGTGCTATCTGTGTCCCCATACGATCAAAATAGAGAAGCGCTTGAGAATACAGTCGTCCAATAAATAAATCCGGGCTTAAAACTTTATGATCATCACGAAATAGAAATGATTGGATGTCAAATTTCAATACCCCACCAGCGTCAACTGTTGCAGTAAATCGTAATCGTCGCTCTTCCGCATCCATAATTCTTACAAACTCAGGCGTTACAGTTACAATATACGGATGACCAGACCCACCAATAAGAAGTTTGTTCTTAATTCGCTCTCCGGTAAATATTGAAGGAGCAATACCAAATCCTTCTTTTCCGATAAGCTCTAGAGAAGACATCCGTATATCCTATAATATAACTGAAGAAAAATCAATAACCCCCTGTGCGCC
>CAYRFA010000008.1:0-8601 GCA_964423435.1 uncultured Gammaproteobacteria bacterium
TTGAACAGGTGATTAAAGTCATGACTTCGTACAGGGACAGGTATCGCGCGCATGAAGCGGATGGGCAAGTGATTATTTTCAATAACCATGGATTTTCAGCAGGTGCATCACTCAAGCATCCGCATAGTCAACTGGTTGTCGTTCCGCATCAAATTAATCTGGATGCGGTGTCCATTGAGCCATTTCAAAATATTGTTGAAGAAAATACGTACTATCTGACGTACTGTCCGGATTTTTCCCAGTGGCCGCTCGAGGTATGGATTGCGCCAAAAACAGTGGGGTCAAAGTTTGGCGATGTTGGGGATACAGAGCTTCCTGATCTTTCAAAAGTTCTTCAAACAGCACTAAAAAAAATTAGTGCGGTACTGAAATTACCGGAAGTTCCGCTGAAACAAGCCAATGTTCCGTTTGTATTTAACTATTACATTTACCACGGAGTGAATTGGTTTATTCGGATTATCCCAAGAGCCATTCACCGTGCTGGATTTGAGTTAGGAACGGGCTTAAACGTCAATGTGATTGATCCAACAACAGCTGCAAAACTCTTGCAAGAAGTGAAAGTGTAGATTTTATTTACCGGTGACGATAAATCCTGCGTGGTTCGGTTGTCCTGTAACTTCTAATGTATCTGCTAAGTGACCGTCAACATATCCCTTTTCTCCTTCAGCTAAGCCTTCAAATATAGAGGTTGCGCTGGAATGAAAACGACCGTCAGCTTGACTGTAGGTAATTGATATAACGACTTTTTCACCATTACTAAGTGTTTTTGGTAGTGTGGTTGGTTGAAACGCATCAGCTCTTTCACAGCATGCTGTATCAGCAGGAGATGCCATAGATATATGAGCTATTAAACCAGAGGGGACTGGTTTGCAATCAACTTCAAGTGACATTGTTTACGCATCTCCTTTTTGTTGAAGTCCCAAGAGCCACATGACAGCTTCTTTTTTATATCTGCGGTCTCCACGAGAATTGATGCGGATTGCAGGGAGCTTACCCCGTTTTCCCCAGCGTTTAATAGTCAGCGCTGACACGCGGAGGATTTTCGCAACCTCTTTGACAGTTAGTAGATCTGGCCAGTCATCACCCATTGCCATATGGTCTCCTTTTTTGGGGCAAGAAAAAAAATGTATCTTTTGCAGTCAAACAATATCATGTGATGTCGGACATTGTCAATGGAGAAAAAATAATTGTGGATAAGTTTGTATAAAAATATTATTTTGCGACGTATATCTTGACAAAAATACAAAAATATGGTATTCTACACAAGATTACAACGCCTTGATTCTTGAAAAAGAATATTTATTACCGGCCAATCGAAAGAGGCCGGTTTTTTGATGGGAATCGCAGAAATTTATGTGTTGTGTACCCCACAATACATACCTGTCTACGATTATATCTAAACGGTATTTATTGCAAATACAGGCGTTAGATCTAATCGATGCTCTTTAACAATTGGAAACTTCCCTAAGGAGGAGTGCGTTGGGTGAAGAAAATATTCTTCTTCTGGCGCACTCTTTCTGGGGAAGAGATGCAGGAAAAGACTATGCCAATCGCACAACCAATCTGTATTCTGGGCTTTGCCCTGTTGGTCGGACTGGTCGCTCTTTTGACTGCTCCGAAATGGACCAAGTGGGTCGTTGCCATCTACCGGAAGCTCAAAGCTGCCGCGAAAAAAGGCAATGACACGCTGGATCACGGTTTGAAGTGACCTCAAAGGAGAGTGTCACCATGTATAACAAAAATTACACCGTGCTCGTGATCGTTGTTGTTGTGGCGATGGTCGTCGCTGTGTTGGGTTTCTCGTTCGTGCGACGCGTTCCGCCTGGTAATGTCGGCGTTCTCATTGACTGGGGAGAAGGCACTGTGTCTGATGAACCAGTGATTACTCCTGTCATGCCCGGGCGCTTCATTATCATCAAACCGCTGCAGTCGCTGGCTATGTATCCCATGAGCCTTCAGTCTCTCATTATGGTTCGAAGTGAAGATGAGGGACAAGTAACGGGAGATGATTCCGTTGACTGCAAAGACATGGCTGGTATTCAAGTCAACGTGGATATCACGGTCCTTTGGAAAGTGATTCCTGATGACATCGGCCAGTTGTATCTCAACTACCCGAACCGCGATATTCGTCAGATTTCCGATGAATTGGTTCGGCGTATATCCCGGCAAGCGGTTGCTGATGCCTGCGGCCAGTACGGGTTCATTGATATTGCAGGAGTCAAGCGCATCGAGTTTTCGCTGAAAGTCGCTGAACTCTTGCAGCCGGCGCTCGCAAGTAACTTCATCAATATGAGTGACATCTCTGTCGGTGAAGTCTATCTTTTGCCAGAGCAGCAACAGGCCATCACCAACAAAAGCATTGCTGAACAGCAGGCGCTTCAGGCACAATTCTTGCTCCAACAGCGTCAAGCAGAAGCCGAAGCCGCAATTGCCCAAGCCGAAGGCCAAAAGCAAGTGAAGATTTTGCAAGCGCAGGGCCAGGCTGAAGCGATCCGTGTTGTGATGGAGCAACTTGGCGGACGGACAGATTACTACATCCGGTACATCAGTATTGATAAGTGGAATGGCGTCGTGCCCTATGTCCTCGTGACATCCGACGGCCAGGAATTTCCGCTGATCACGTCCCTTCCGGATGGGATAATCCCAGTTCCAACCAGTGATTATCCGACGGTCACACCGACGTCACCTGTTCCTCCGACAGCAACGCCGTAACTTTATAGGCGTACAAACTTTGTTGGGTACCCCAGATACCCAACAAACTGCATCATTCCAATTTGTTCGCCTGAATCGAGTGATTCAAACACATACGTAGGTGTTTAGATCGATTCAGGCATTTCTCAGTCCCGATTACGTAGTCGAGACTGTGGTTTTAAACAAAAAACCCCGCGGTGTGCGGGGTTTTTTGGTATATACTCTTACTATTTAAATTACTTCAATTCCACTTTTGCTCCAGCTGCTTCGAGTTTTTTCTTTGCCTCTTCTGCTGCTGATTTATTCACTCCTGTTAATACTTCTTTTGGAGCTGCATCTACGAGTGCTTTTGCATCCGTAAGTCCCAATGTTGGGAGAAGTTCACGGACTGCTTTAATAACAGATATTTTTGTTGCTCCTGCTTCAGTAATAACCACGTTAAATACTGTCTGTTCTTCTTTTGGTTCTCCTGCATCTGCTGCTGGTGCTGCGGTTCCTGCTACTGCAACAGGCGCTGCTGACACACCAAATTTTTCTTCGAGTGCTTTTACAAGGTCGGATAGTTCAAGTACGGTCATACCGCTAACTGCCGACAAGATTTCATCTTTTGTTAGTTTTGCCATAATTATCTTGTCACCACCTTTCGACAAATAGAATTCCTATTATTTTTTACTTTTTTGATCTTTTATACTCGTTAATGCCCAAACAAGTTTGTTCATGTTCCAAGATAGGGCATGATGAAGCCCTTGAATTGGTGCCATGAGTTGACCAGCTAATTGTCCCAAGAGTTGTTGTTTTGGCGGGATTTTGGATAATCGTGTGACATCCGCTTCTGTGAGAAGGGTTTCTCCGAGTATTCCTGCTTTGGCTTTTCCTACTGCAGCTTTTTTGAAAAACGCCAAAAGCTCTTTTATACCTGTTACTTCATCATCAAAGTTAAAAAGCGTTCCTGTAGCGTTTTTAAGAAGCGGTTTAACAGAGTCTGCTTTCGTACCAAAAGCTCGTTCCAGAAGCTTGTTTTTGGTTACCATGAATTCAGCGCCTACCACACGGAGTTTTTTTCGAAGATCCTCAAGCTGTTTGTGTTTGAGGCCTACGTAGTCAACAAAAACAATGGATTTTGCTTTTTTTATATTGTCTGTCATTTCTTGTACTGTTTCGATTTTCTTTTGTGTAGCCATAATTTCTCCTTTTACACCCTTCGGGTGTCGTGACTCGTACGCTTTTTTTCTATGAATCAAAAAAGCTACGAATTCACAAAAAAATCCCTCCATAGAAACGAGGGATATACGTGTTCCCTCGGTAGGTAGTGATTATCAGCGTTATTGCTGGCCTACGGTCTTTAGGATGGAGTTACTATATCATGAAGACGTTATCTTGGCAAGTGTCTTTCATGGTTTTTTAAATATCGTCGTGTGGTTTCCGCTAATTGTTTTATTTGTTCTTGATTTTCCGGTTTTTGGACGTCAACAAGCGCTTGTTCAATGTGGTGTTGAAGAACAGTGACATCCACATTTCCTGTTCTATCTTGCGACAGTCTTTCTAATCGCATTTGTGCCGCCTGAATAGCATTTTTAGGTGTTTTACCAACTTGTTCTTGTTCTATTGTTGCTCGTTCTGCCGCGTTCCAAGCGAGAGCAAGGCGCTGATCTGAAGTTAAAGGTATATCGGCATGAGAAGAAAGATGAGTTGCTAATTGAGAAAAGAGCATGCCTGAAGCTGTTAAAAAAGCGTGATCTGCACCAATTCTCGATAGCATTTTTGGTATTCCCAGTGCGTCAAGAGTGTGAGATGATATTATTGCTTCATTTTGTTCAGGCATAGAGAAATAGTACTAGAAAAGCTATCTACGTACAAGTTTAAATCTTGCTATTGCCCCATGAGTCTTCTTTTAAGTTTTTTTTTACGACGTTCTATTGTGGCGCTTGCTTGTTGTTTTAATAGAGCAAAAGCATCTGATTCTACTGTTGCATGGATTGTTTTACTATTGGCTAGCAGTTCATGTATTCGCTGTCTATGTATTCGCTCACTTATAGCCTTTGTTGCTTTTGGTCGAAATTCATTAGATGGAGATTGAATCGATGGTCTAGATACAGATTCAAGGCGTTCTACGATTGCGTTTGTATCTTTTCCCATAATAACTAGAATAAGTATGAAATAATTTGAAGGAGTTATCAACTATAAGATCTGTACTTTTATTCCAGGTCCCATGATGGAGGAGAGGGAGTTTGTTTTACTTCTTTTCGGGACCTCGTCCAGCGTAATCTGCACGAATCTCATCAGACCAGATATATCCTTCTGGGAGCTGGTCAAGTGGTAGTACTTCTCTCACTGTTTTGCCTCCCCATTCGTCAAGGACTATTTTTTCCACTGTGACTTTACCTTCTGTGGATATTTCGCCAAAGATTTGTAGATAATGGGCTGTTCCTTCTTGAGTTGTTGCACCCGGACCACAAATATTAACATCATTTCCTGAACCCTGAACAATAGCATCGATGCGGGTATAGGAGATAAATGGGCTCTCAATATTCTTTATCCACGACGTTTCTTTGAGTATTTGTCCGACTTCTACTTTAATCGTAGTGGTAGTTGTCATACGTTGGGTGTATTTATAGTGTTTCTCTAAGAGATTGTCAAGAGAGAGCTATTCAACGGCCAGTTTTATTCCAGGTCCCATGGTGGAGGAAAGGGTGATTTTGGCGAGCTTTCCTCGACCAATGGAATTGATTACTGCCTCAATGTTGTCTTTCAGTTGTTTATCTTCAAAAGAAACCTTGCCGACTGTCATGTGGATCAGTGGATTGTCTGGCTCTGTTTTGAAGTTAACTTGCCCGTGAGACAGTTCTTTGACGCGTTTTTCTACATCGGTCGTGACGGTTCCTGTTTTTGGGTTTGGCATCAGTCCTTTTGGTCCGAGGATACGTGCTACTTTGGCAAGTTTCGGCATCATGGTGGGGTGGGCAACGAGAATATCAAAATTGATTTTCCCTGCAGTTATTTCAGCGATGATTGTATCATCAGCAACAAGTACACGGACTTGTTTTCCTGTTCCATGTGGAAGGGTCACAGAGCCTCTGTAATCTGTTTTTTCGCCTAAGGTTGCGGGATTAAGAGCAATATGTAATTCTACAGTTGCATCAAATTTAGTGATACTGGTTTGTTTGACGAGTTTAACTGCGTCTGTCAGGGGATAGAGTTTGGCTTTATCGATTAGTTTTACTGCTTCCTGATATTTTTTCCCACGAGTTCTTGGTCCTTTATTTTTTTTCTTTTTTATTTCTTTTCCTGCCGCAACACCGCTCTCAACTTTTTCCAATAATTCTTTGACTTCTGCGTTAAGTTCTGTTCCTTCAACAACCGCTGTCCTTTCTCCACCATGAAGTCCGACGCCCTCAACGCGTTTTTTCGCTTTTTTCCCTTCACGTCGAGCTTCTGCTTTTTTCTTTTGTTCTTTTTCGAATTTTTCATCGCCCAATGCGACTTTGCGTACTTTTCCCATAGTATTATCCTTCTACTTGTATACCCATGCTGCGGGCAGTGCCTGCAACTGTTTTCATTGCTGTTTCAACACTTGTTGTATTCATATCCGGAAGTTTATCTGTTGCAATTTGTTTGACTTGGTCTTTGGTAAGTGTTCCAGCGGATTCCCGTCCTGCTTTGCCGCCAGCTTTGTCAAGTCCAAGCATTTTTTTGATCATGGCAGACACAGGAGGAAGTTTGGTGACGAATGTAAATGTCCTATCTTCAAAAACAGTGATGACTGCTGGGATAATCTGGCCTTTGAGCTTCAGGGTTCGTTCATTGTATGCCTTCACGAACTCCATGATGGCAATACCATGTTGTCCAAGCGCGGGACCGACTGGGGGAGCTGCATTTGCCTCTCCTGCTTTGAGGTTGAGCTTTATGAGGGTTTTGATTTTTTTTGCTGCCATAGATTAAAAATTGAAGAAAGAATGAGGAATATGAATTCTTCGAAACCTTCTTCAGATTTCTCCTTCGCATTATGCGGAGTAGCAAAGAGTATAGCAGAAGAAATTTTATCCGTAAAGCAGGAAATTAATATCCTATAGCATTTGACAAGATAGTATTAAAAGATGTATACTATAAGTCTTGTATTGAGGCTAATTGAGGCTACATGCAGCTTCATTTTTGCTCTCTACAGCTCTTTAATAAACAGGTAGGAAAACAACTTCTCCTTATTAAACAAAACAACATGCCGGTATGTGAATGATCGATATCGTTCTCATTCAGGCGTGTTGTTGTCAAAAATTTATTTACTCACCCTAAAAGGAAAAGGAGAAGAAAGAAATGAAAAACAGAATGTTATACGGGCTTATGTTACTTGTCATCTTGGCCGCTGGTTGCGTTCCAGTAGGTACTCCTGAAGCACCTACCGCGTTACCAGTTATTCCCACAGAAACGAAGAGGCCAAGCTATGTACCGTTGCCCATCGTCCAACAGACGATTACCAATCCGATTGACATCCCGTTAGATTTCGGGTTGTATAACACCATTTTCGGTGATTCAGGCGTTGTAGAATACGTCTATCAGCGAGAGTGCAGGATTAAACATCCTGAGCCGGAATGGGCTTGTGTTTACGGAGGGGTTTTGGGCTTCGGGATCATGATATACCACTTCGATCCGGTTAACGGCGATGTAGTGGTCATTTTTGAAAATAAAATGGCCTACGATTACCGTACAAACATTGTCGGTATACCGTCGTTTAATCCTGAAGATAGAGTTATTTGGTCTACCCAGAGTGATATTTGGGAGTTTGTGACAGACCATAATCTTCAGAGCAATAAAGGCGCAATAATCGTCAGAGCACAGGCCTATGAGGTCGCGCCTTATGTTGCGGAGTGGGAGCTTCTCGCGTTTGGAGGGCCGTTGACAAGTCAACGATTTATATCAACGGACGGGAAGATATTTTTCCCCAGTTGAACCGTAGATTTTGTTCTGAGCACAGGAAGAAGACGATTCTGTCTTCGATAATTCATGATTTCCTACCTGTGCTTTTTTTGAAAATAACAAATCGTTATTTTTAGAAAAAGCATTATAATTTTGCAACCTGCAAGAAGTCTAGTTCTACCGGCGTTTCTCTTCCGAAGATGGAAACGAGGACTTTGATTTTCCCTTTTTCTTCATCCAGTGAATCAATGGATCCTAAGAAGTCTGCAAAGGGGCCATCCGTGATTTTGACGGCTTCTCCTACAGAGAAACTGGTTTTGTATTTGGGTGCCTCCATCTGCATGAATTTCATGATTGCTCCCACTTCAACAGCTGATATGGGTGTTGGTTTGTCTCCTGTTCCCACAAATGCGGTGACGCCCTGTGTGGTTCTAACTGCAAGCCAGGAGATATCATCGAGGATCATTCTCACAAGAATATATCCTGGGAAGATCTTTTCTTTTTGTTCTTCTTTTTTACCGTGCCTGACTGTTACGACGTTTCTTGTAGGCACTATGATATCGAAAATTTTGTCAGAGAGCTTCATGGTTTCGATGCGCTGTTTGAGGTTCGTTGCTACTTTGTTTTCATGGCCGGAATACGTATGTACGACATACCATTTGGCATTTTCTGGAACATCTGTTCGAAGCGTTACTTGTGCTGTGTCCCGCGTAGCCTCTGGCGAAGTGGGAGTTTTTTTTGTAATATCGTCCATAATTATCTCCTAAATAAAAGTCCTGATATACGTAAAAATATTGTGTCGAGTACACCGATGAAAGCGCCTACTATAAGCGATAGGGCAATGACAATAACAGTCAATTTTATTGTTTCTTGCCGTGTCGGCCAGGTTGTTTTTTTTAGTTCCGCGATCACTTCTTTCACAAATTTAGTAGGAGAAGCGATTGTTGGAACCTTTGGTGTATCCATAAATTGGCCTAACTAAAAACCCCTCCCGGGGTTACA
>CAYRFA010000008.1:8701-18210 GCA_964423435.1 uncultured Gammaproteobacteria bacterium
TTTGACAAAATCAGCACAATCCTCTTCAGTCAGTCCGATGGTACCCCGTTTTCCCTTTGGAACAAGCGAACACTTGATGAGATTAGCTGAATTTTCCATTTGTTTGGTATATGAAGTATTTGTTTTTGTAAAGTTTTCTTCCTGACCGTTTGGATTTTCTCCTTTGGTTGTATCCATGCTATTGGTCCGAAATCCTGCATCAACTATGCCGCCGGATTTATTGATTACTTCTTGTTTTTTACCATCGCCAATATATTCTAAATCCGCACCGCTTTGCACACAGCCGTTTAAGAGACAATGGATGCGGTCCGCTTCCGGTGTTTGTTGCTTAGAAACGAGCTCCCGTTTGATTTTGACCAAGTTTTGAAAAAATTCAATAATACTGGGAATGGAAAATGTTTGTGCAAGTGTCACTTGTTTTGGATCCTGATCTGTCCCTTCCCCAGTACTGCCGCAAGGCGGTGCTTTATCCACTTCATAGGAAGGACCGCGGAAATCATAAGAACCAGCTTTGAGTGAAATAACGTTGCGTACCGTGTTTGCTGATAACAGTTCTGTTGCAGTCATGAGTTTTGGAAGATATTCAACGAGCTCTGTTTTGTAGGTATCTCCTACATTTTCAATGGGTTTGGATGCGCCGGGAAGATAAATACAGCGCCTGGCTTGTCCTGAGATGTACAGATTATTTTGGTGCGGTATGACTTTATTTGTAATTGTTTGTGCGTTCATAAATGGGAGGACGTTTGTTAACCAGTCGCCAATTTGTTCGAGTTTCTTAGGAATATTGAAATTATCTGTTGAAACATCTGCTCCTGGGATCGTGATTTTGTACGGATCGCCTGGGGTTGGTTCATAATCTGGACCATGCTGGGACTCGATGATGACATTGTTCACCCCATTCGGAATCTTTATTCCAATCGGAACAGTTGCAACTGTCGGAGGAACAGGAGTGGGAATTGCTGCGTAAACAGGATGTGCCAATGAAGCAATTCCTAATACAATACAAAAAAGAACGGTTAGTTGTTTCCGCTTCATAGACCTTTTCATGATAACAAATTGACAGTTCGATTGCACGACCAGTACAATTGAAGAGTTGGTTTAAAAGGAGGCGTGTATGCAGAAGAAAAAACCTATTCGAAAAGCAGTCATTCCAGAGGCGGGATTTGGGACCCGGTTTTTGCCCCAGACAAAAGCCATGCCCAAAGAAATGCTTCCGATTGTTGACAAACCAGTGATCCAATACGTTGTTGAAGAGTTGGTCGCATCAGGGATTACGGAAATTGTCATTGTCACGGGTTGGCATAAACGGGCGATAGAAGATCATTTTGATTATCCCAATGAACTGATCCAAACATTGAAAGACCAGCACAAAGAACACTTAATTGAAGAAGTGAAAAAAACAGCGGAACTTGCAAATTTTGTGTATATTCGGCAAAAAGGCCCGTATGGCAATGGGACGCCTGTACTGTGTGCAAAAGATGTGATTGGTGATGAACCGTTTGTTGCTATTTGGGGTGATGAATTTATTTACGCAACGCCTCCCAGGACGAGACAATGCATTGATGTGTTTGAAAAATATGGAGATCCGGTTATTTCAGCAATCCGCGTTGATAAAAAAGATGTATCCCGATACGGCATTGTGGATGTGACAGAAGTGGAACCTGGGGTCGGACAAATCAAGACGATGATTGAGAAACCGAGCATTGAAGAAGCACCATCAAATCTTGCAGCGCATGGATGCTATATTCTGACACCGGATATTTTCCCCATTCTTGAGAAATTAGGACCTGGGAAAAGTGGAGAAGTGTGGCTTGTGGACGGGATCCGGGAACTCATGAAGTCTCGACCTGTGTATGCGTGTGAAGTCGCAAACGCGAAATACTATGATACAGGAAATAAGTTGGAGTATTTAAAAACGGTTGTGGAATTTGCATTAAACCACAAAGATTTAAATGGAGAGTTTCGGGAGTATTTGAAATCATTGAAGTTGTAATCATGAAACGAACCTTTGGAAAAATCCGAGGTGTTGGCTACATATTTTGGCACGCCCGTCATATGTTCTACCATCTTCTTTTGGGTGCGTTGTGGATGTGGGTGATACAAGACCAGATGGGAATATATACGAGAACGCTTCTTTCGTTATCCCTTTTTGGTTCAATATTTCCGGATGTTGAACATCTGTTATTTTTCTTAACGTTTGGGAAGAAAGACGAATACACTACGTGGGTCAAGAGCTATGTGAAACACGGCGATTGGCGGGTACTCATCCGGTTTATAGAAAAAGGGCATAAGTACAATACAAAACTCAGGTTTCACAATATCTATTTCGTTCTGTTGCTTGTCATTTTGACTGTTGGATTTTTCAAATTACACGTATTCTCTGGATTTATATTTACCGGCTCAATGGTCATTCATTATCTCTTTGATATTATTGATGATCTTGCGAGTTTGGGAAAAGTAAATAAAAATTGGTACCGATGGCGAAAACCGGCAAAGAAAATTAATCCTGCCATATGGAAAGACCTCGACAAAACCATCAACCGTTAGCTATTCCAAGGTAA
Organism: uncultured Gammaproteobacteria bacterium; assembly: GCA_964423435.1. Taxonomy (GTDB): domain Bacteria; phylum Patescibacteriota; class Microgenomatia; order UBA10105; family UBA927; genus CAIJMI01. Next base: position 11,263 of record CAYRFA010000008.1, read on the forward strand.
ATAAGATGGGTTGGTGATTGTGTTGTATTGATTGCCGCGTGTTCTTCATTTGGTTCAATAATAAGACAATCTCCTTTTTGAAGTTCTATTTTTTTTGACGAAACCGTGAATGTGATTAATCCTTGATCAACAAAATAGACTTCGTACATGGATGTATGGACATGCGAAGGAGCGGACTCGCCGGGTTTGAATGTTGCAAGAGAAAATTTTTCAAGCGACGGAATAATTCCTTTATCAATAAGCACCTTTTTTTGCACGGTAGAACCTACATGGTTGACTGTTTGAAATGGAATGGTTTTGCTGTGAATGAGTTTCATAATTATTAAGCAGGGATGTCAGGATTCGAACCTGAAAGAGCGGTTTTGGAGACCGCCATGATACCGTTTCATCACATCCCTATATGTGTTTGTATTATATCAGGATTATTTCATTAGTTCGATTGTGCGGATAATAGCTGAAAACGTGGAGCCTACGCCTGCTAGATAGATGTCCATGGCAGTGTTTGGGTTTCTAAAAATGAGTGCGTCAAATGGCGTTCCGTCTTTTGCACTTTTTGTGTGATAGAGTTTTGCCGAGATACTTGCTACCTGTACATTTTCGATTTGTTCTGTGGGAACAGGAAATCGGGGAATTTCCCGTTCACAGGCAAATTGAATAACGGACTTATCAGCACTTACAAATCGCGCGCTTCTTGAAGCCACTGCTTCTGCTTGCGTTCCTGAGGGGAGTGAGAGGGTGATACCACACGTCGTGTTTTTAAATATGGATGATTGTTGAGTTTGGATAGGAGTGACTGCAGGAGAATCCGGCGGAGCCGAATCAGGCTTCTCCTGAAATTTTCTTCCAATATTGACTCCTACAAGAAGCGCTGCGATGATTGAGAGAATTAAGACAAGCAGGAACGTATTTTTGTGCATACGCACGATTTAGTCTAACTTCGATGTCTCTTTATGATCCGTATGTTTTTTGCAGTGTCTGCAATATTTCATGAGGTGGATTTTTTCAGGAGTATTAATTTTATTTCTCATGGTGACGTAATTGGTTGCTTTGCAGGCAGAGCATACCATTCCAAGAAGTAGTCGTTGTTCTTTCTTTGCCATATGAGGGGTATTATACTATTCGAGCAGTTTATTTACAATCATTGCTTGTGCAATTTTTGATCCCATGAGTGCCCGACCGCTATCTGAATAGTGGATATGATCACCGGAGTTGATTAACGCAAGTTTCCCGTTTCCGGAATTATCTAAACTTGCGTGGTATGCATCTGCTAATGGAATGTGTTCACTTCTGGCAAATTTGATCGCTGTTTCAATATATTTTTTTATCATATCTGTACGTTCCTGTTTGTCTTTTGAAGAAAACGCGATTCCTGGCGCACCATCGCCGAAGCGTATGCTATTTGGTGCAATCGTTGCAGCGATGACGATTTTTGTATTGGGAAGATTGTTTTTTATGGCATCAACAGCACGAGCGAGGTTTAACCAGTGACGATCGACCTCCCCTTGACTGGTTGTCCCTGAGACGTTATAAGCAAACGATTCGAGAACAATAACGTCTGGGTTGATAGAAGCGATCGTTGGAATTCGTCCAATGCCGGAATCAATCGGTGTTCCGCCTACACCAAAATTTTTAATAACAAACGTTGTTGCAGGATATGTCTTTTTAAGAGCTGATGAAAGGTGCGGTGCATTCGGTCCAAGCGTATCCATCATGGAATCACCGAGAAGCGCAATGGTCATTGTGCTTTTCCGTGTATGGCGAACTGGTTTCGGTGTTGGGGATGGGGTTGGAGATGGGGTTACTTCAGCAACTGTTTCTTCACCAAGGACTTCCGGAATAGCAAGTTCTGAAAATGAAATATCTGGTTTTGTAACTTCTTGAATAGGTGTTTGGTACTCACTGGTTAAGGGTGAGATGAGAGATTCAGCTGCGAAGATGGAAAATGTTAAAAAAGAGAGAATATTCATGGCTTATACCATGATACCAGACTTATGGTCTTTTTATCAGTTTTGCTTTGACGGTTTTCGCACCGAAATATTTTTTGCAAAAGGTTGTTGTTTCTTTTGGGTCAAACCACGCGCAGGAAAAAATATTGAGATACACTGCTTTTTTGTATTCTGAAAAATGCGCGGTGACGGAACTTGTTTCAATAAGTTGCACGAGCGAGAATCCTGATGTGATGGGATTTTCATGCCCAAAGTGGGGTATGAGCGCTTTCCCATACCGTTTCATATGAATGACATCATCACAGAGTTCTATGACAAATTTTTTTATTTTTGCACGCGAAGAGATGGTTGTGAGATTGCAGCCATACAAATTGAGAGTCAATTCCTGACCAAAGGATTCTTTATCTTCTGGATATGGTGAGTGCATCATATATTTATGAGTCACTATGAGTTAACGAAATATTGAAGGGAATGTCAAGGGAGGAAAACAATTTTATTGAGCCCGGAGGGAGAATTGGACTCCCGACCTACTTCTTACCAAGAAGTCGCTCTACCACTGAGCCATCCGGGCGATTACAATTTACCTATTGTATCAAAAAAAACACGGAATTACTTCCGTGTTTTTGTTTGTATATTTATTTCTTTATTACTGCAAGACCATGCTTCCTGCTTTGCAGGCGGCGGTTGCTTCCAGATCATCCGAGATCATGGTTTTCATAGTGACCGCTGTTCCTTTTGGCAAGGCTGTTGCTTTTGTGGTGCATCTGTATGTTTGGCCTCCGCGTTCAGGAGCTGCTGTTAAGACTGCCGGAATTTTTTCCGTTGCAATGACTTTTCCATCGATATTTCCAGAGATAATGAACGTGCAGTCAACGGTTTTTGCGGTTGTTAGTGCTGATCCTTCCGCTGAGAGATAGTATTCCGCAAATCCAATTTTTGGGTTATACCACTGTGCGTCACAGCTCAATTTTGTTATCGCTGATTTTTCTTCTACCACTGGGGTCGTTGTTGCACTCTCTTTTGCCTTTGGTTTTGGCCAGAGAAGAACTCCAGCGACGATAACGGCGACGATGATGACTGCGCCAATGATGTATACGATTGAGGAATCACCCTCTGTTTGAATTGCTTCTTCTTTATCCATATATTCATACTATATAAAGAAAATTTCTCTGTTGCAAGAGGGGAGTTTATTGCATACACTCATGTATATATGAGTACTCTTACGGATTTGCAAGAACATGCTGGCATTCAAATGAAGTCGTTAGGTCATTCTGAAGACCCGCATATTATTTTATTATTTTTACTCGAAGAATTAGGGGAAGTAACGAGGGCCTTTTTAAAAGAAAATGGATATAAGGCGCAGAATAACCGTGTGAACGAATCATTTAAACAAGAACTAGGGGATGTGTTTTTACTGCTTCTTAGATTATCCTACGTAACGAACACAGATTTAGAAAAACAACTGCAGTATACTCAAGAAAAGCTTCTGAAAGCCAAAGAGGGAATTTAACTAGCTGTTTTTGAGTAAGTGTAATCTTTTGGCATTTTTTTGGGTGATCACGTTTTTACCAGTTTTCGATTCAATTTCTTTTCTGGCATTTCCAGCAACAGTTCCACCTTCATGAGCAACTTTTTTGTTTTCAGAGAAATTTTTTGGTTGTTTTTTCTCTGAGATTTCCGTTGTGGCGGTTTCGGCAAGCATATTCAACACTAATTCTAAGTTGGTCATGTTGTCTCTGAGATTCTCTTTCTTCAAACCTTTCAGGTTCTTATATTGCTTGGTCGTTAATCCAGTCCAGGCGTGTGTGATTTCATCTGTGAGTATTGCAAACTCCATTCCTTCTTTGACTCCACGTTTTTCCCATTCATCGGTAAGAAATTTTCGAATTTCAATACTTTTTAGTCGTTGATTGATCCAATTTTGGCTATAACCTTTTCGTAGATACGTTTTTAATGCGCGGCTGATTGCTAGTTCTGGGTCAGCTGTTTCCTCCAATCGTTCATATCCTACTTGAGCGAGCCATAATTTAAACGGTTCTGCGTTAGGAGAGGGAATTGATTGGACGATGCGCAGCATAACCTCTGTATCTGCAGCATCAGTGAGATAATATTTACTATCAGAAGCCTGCATTTTCAGTTGGTGACATTTTGTCACCGACTCACTTCCTTCTTTACGCAACCTTTCAGCTAATTTGTTCCAGTATTTTCTTGGATTTTTACTATTAGTTAAAACTGCCATAACATCAATTACTGAAAAATACCATTTTTCTTGAGACTCGTCCCAATATCGACGAATTTGTTTTCCTTGAAATAGTGTTGGTTTTAAAGAAGAAGCCATGGAGCCGAGGCGGGGATTCGGACCCCGGACCTACTGTTTACAAAACAGTTGCTCTACCACTGAGCTATCTCGGCAAAATTTCCAAGTGTCAGGACCAGGATTCGAACCTGGGTAGCCCGTTAAGGCGTCAGTTTTACAGACTGATCCGATTGTCCACTCCGGCATCCTGACCAAACAACTTATGCCATTATATCGTAAAATTTGTATACTTGACAGAGATTATTTATTGCCGTACGCTTATTAATGCTCGAGAGGATTGGTGAAGTGCATTTTTTCTCTACGAAAGCTTAAAAAATGAGGTAAACGTTTGTTAATTTTTTATCAAACGCAACGGAACTACTGTATGGTCCACCTGAGGGTGCACCATCAAGTTCTACCAATTGAAAAAAATTGGGAAAAACCTTCACTACTCTTCGAGCGGAATTATTTTATTTCAGTTGCTTCGATAATGTGTTTCGATAAAATGGAGTTTCAATCAACATCCGGAACAGTTCAAAAAACCCCCGTTCTTTGAGAAAGTAGTATGTCTGCCGTCCTTCCGCGCGTTTTCCGACCCAGCCCGTGATGAGGAGTTTTTTGATATGATGGCTCACGAGATTTTCTTTTTCATCAAGGTTCGCCACGATTTCATGGAGCGGGAGTTCCCCATAGCTAAGAATATGGAGAATGCCCAGCCGGTGGGGATGAGCAAGCGCTTCCATTTTTGGCGTAAACAGTTTTGTTTTTTCTTTGAGTCTGATTCCTGTGAGCATAACAGATATCTATTATGACAGAAAATATGTTTTCAGTGCAAAGCGATACTGATCAAGAAATAGTCGTTTTACGTGAAACATGTTGTTTGTTTCGTAGAATACAATAAGCGCTTTTTTATATTCGTTCTCATCAATACTGCGGTATGAAAGAGGGAAGTGATCATATGCCAAAAGAATTGCATTTGCAAGCATACGTCCCGTTCGTTTATTCCCATCAGCAAATGGTTGGATATAGGGAATAAAAATGGAAGCAAGTAGTGCTTTTTCTAGCGGATATGTCGTCGCATTGATTTTTTTGGCCATGTAAACAAGCGCTTCTTTAATGTGCCATTCGTTTGATAGTGGTTGATACGTCGTACCAGTTATACCAACAGCGTGTTTTCGGATTCCACTTGTAATGTCAATATCTTTTATAAGAACATTGTGTAGTCCAACAATGTCTGTGAGCGTTAAGGTCTTAAAATCATTTCTCTTTTTTACGATTGTTTTAAACGCCTCTTTGTGGTTTAAGATCATCAGTGCTTCTTGTTTTGTCCGTCCCGTTGCTTCTTGACCTTGTTTAATGAGTGTTTCGGTTTCAAGAAGGGTATAGGTATTCCCTTCAATTTTTGATGATTTCCACGAAAGTTCAATGATATACCGTTCAAGCTCCCGTCTTTGAATTGTTTCATCAAGTGCATCTGCACTTTTAGTAAATGAACGAAAAAGAAGGTTAAGTTCTTGTTTTTCTGTTGCACTCGTGATGTTGGATAGAGTATCGAAAACAGTAGGAGTTAATGCAGTGTGTCCGTTTCGTTTATCCGGTTCGAGAGAGAAATAGTGATCGAGATCAATATATGCAAGAAGTGGGTGGAAGGTTATCGGATGATAGGTTGTGCTTGGTCCTTTCCCGCTTGTTGTAATGAAGCCTTTCTTAGTAAGGAATTGGAGGTCACGGGCAAGCGTAGCTTTTGACATGGGAAACAATGAAGAAATTTGTGCTCCAATTTTTTCTCTGGGAAGAGAATGTCCCATAGCAAGGAGATTGAGAATTGCTTTCTGCCTTGGTGTAAGTTTAATCGTCTCATTCATATGAATATATCGTCTCATATTGAGACGATTATTGCAAGTATCTATTTATGGAGCTACTTCCTGCCAGACATAGGGAGCTTCTTTAAGTGCCTCAGGCATGGTAAAGAGGAGTTGGGGATCAAGTTCAAAAAATTCTCCAGGGGTTGAATCATTGAGTGCGCCTAAATCCCGTTGGAGAGAGAATTCATCTGCAATCACAGAGCCTAATACCGTAAGTTGTGTCGTACCGGCTCCGCTTGAAAACGTACCGGTAAACGTATCCGTCGAGGCAATATACATGCCATTCAGTGTTGTCACTGTTGGGTCAATCGTGATATTGCCATTTACAATAAGAGCGAAAAATCCACCGCTTGTGATGGTGATATCTGAGCTGATGGTGACGTTGCCGTTGACAAGAATAATAATCTGTTCATTTGCACCAATCGTCCACGGAGAACTTGCAGCTGTTATCACATCGCCTTCCATAGTAAATACACACGGGTTGGTTGCGCATGCGGGTTTCGTCAGGCTATCAAGACCGGAGGTGATAGCAGTTTTCGTTGTATTTCGAAGCGTTTGGTTAAACCGTTCATAATAATGGATCGGTGTATGCGATTGGTTAACGAGCCAGTTATTTGGAGATACTTGCGATTCTCCCAAATTATTTTCTGTTAGTGAAAAATCATAGCCCGTGCCGAAGGACACAATCCCAGCAGTTCCACCGGTTCCAACGAGAGAAAAGTATGGATTGGTTGCGGTTATAGGAACTGAAGAGGTAAGTTGTGTGGCAGCATAGGCATTACCCGTTTTTGTTTGTACCCAGCCGGATTGGGGGATGTAGCCCACACGGAAGTCAATCGTA
>CAYRFA010000009.1:0-1163 GCA_964423435.1 uncultured Gammaproteobacteria bacterium
TGCACTAATAGTGTATAGTTTAAGTATACGAAAAGATTTAGAAAATTCATTCATAATATTGCGTTGAAACACAAGTTAGCATTCACGTTAATTGAAATCCTATTAGTTGTTGCAATCATTGGCGTCATTGCTCCAACTACGTATGTAGGTGTTTCTTCATATTTTTCTCAAGCCCGTGATTATCATCGTAAAAAAGATTTAAAAGATCTCGAAGTAGTGATGGAATATTACTACGACGCGGCATCAGCATATCCTGCGACAATACCTGATTGTGGTAAACCTCTTAAGTATCAAGAGAGAGTCATTTTGGATTCGTTTCCATGTGATCCAACAACGAATCAACCGTACACATATCTTACTGATAGTTTAACAAATTATCAGTGGTATAAAATTTATACACATTTGGAAAAAACATCAGATTTATCAATACCTCTGATTGGTTGTTCAGGTGGTTGCGGACCGGAATGTGCGTATAACTTTGGAGTGGCAAGCTCAAATATTTCTGTGACAGCGTGTGTGTGGTCAGCACCGTATAGCACTCCTATTCCGACTATCGAACCTACAATGACCCCATATATAACACTAGCGCCTACTATTCAGACAAGTGCTGCACCAACTCCAACGGTCGTAGTCCCGACACCAGCGTATTTTCGGTATGTCTGTGCGCCCGGTGGTGGTCAAATTGGATCTTGTGAAATTTTTGATGATCCCGATCGAAGTTTGTGTCCATTTGTATTTCCCAATGATGAAACGTGTCAAAATACATGTGAGGATAAAAACAATCGATGTAAAAATGCTTCTGGAAAATATAAACCGGAATAAGTAAAACTCTCCACTTGTTGTATAATTAGTTAATCTACTGGACGATTAGCTCAATGGTAGAGCACTTCGTTTACATCGAAGGGGTTAGGGGTTCGAATCCCTTATCGTCCACTTATTGTGGTGAAGACGATAATTTTTTATAATAGACTTTGTTTGCCGAGATGGCCGAGATAGTCAAGGCGCATGTCTGAAAAACATGTTATCTGGGTGCAAATCCTAGTCTCGGCACTAAAAATTTGGCGGATAATTTATGAAATAAATTATCCAAAATTGCTTCGCAATTACCAAATTTTTAGTGCGGCGGTAGTTCAGCGGTAGAATGCCCCGCCATAGGCGGGGAG
>CAYRFA010000009.1:1173-18040 GCA_964423435.1 uncultured Gammaproteobacteria bacterium
CCGCTCACATACATGTTTAAATATTGCGGGGTCGTCTAATGGTAGGACACCAGACTTTGGATCTGGGTATTCTAGGTTCGAGCCCTAGCCCCGCAGCTTGTGAAACGTAAAACAAAAAAAACATCGCCTTTTCTTCTTACTTTTATTTTTTTGAGTGTTGTTACGTTTGCATTTACTTTCGGTCTAAAAGCAATGTCACATAAATATCCCTGTGCAAACTCAATTACATGCGCTAAAGATTTAACTGGTTTCTACGATACAAAAAAATTAACAGCTGTTTTTAATGGAAAACAGATTACCATTCCTCCGCAAATATATATTCCTGGATCTTTTTCTATTCTTGGCGATAGTACACCATCAAACAAACATATTTATGTGGATTTAGCAAAACAGAGATTGTATGCCTATGAGGGAAATAGACTAATTTACTCATTTCTCGTTTCGACGGGACTTTGGAATAGAACACCAACAGGAGATTTTAAAATTTGGACAAAACTTCGTTATACAAGAATGAGCGGCGGAAGTGTTGCAATTGGTACCTACTACGATCTTCCAAACGTTCCGTATGTTATGTTTTTCTACAACGACCAAATTGGAAAAGATCTCGGATATAGTCTTCATGGAACGTATTGGCATGACAACTTTGGTCATCCGATGAGCCATGGCTGTGTGAACATGAAAACGGAAGAAGTTGCTTTAGTTTACGCATGGGCAAACGATAACCCAGGGACGATGATTACCATTTATGGGACGCCACCTATTGAATAATTTATCTCGTGGTTCTTTTGACTGTATAGCTAGTCGGATAGTATAAAAACAATGCTGGAAGTTCTTCTGCGAGACGTTTTTGAAAATCGATGTATATCCTTTTACGTTCCTCCTGATCTTGTTTGATACGGCCATCTTCAAGAAGTTTATCAATTTTCAAATTTGATAAACCTGTAATATTCGTGTTGACTTGTGTAGAATGCCAGAAAATATATTGATCAGGATCAACTGGTATATCCTGAGCTGATAAGAGAACTCGATATTCCTTTGGAACAACATTTTCAACTCGAATATTTGTTTTCATGCCAAGAGCATTCCAACTGTTGGCAATTTCTTGTGCGATATTTAAGTACTGTGAAAATGTATGAATCGTTAATTCATTTGAATTCGTTGCAATTTTTGTAGTTTCGAATAATTTACTCGCTTGTTTCATATCAAAATCATACTGTTTTGAGCTATTTGTATATGCCCAAGAAGAAGGAGCAATAGGTGAAAACACTCGTTCAGCTGTTGTTATTGGTACTGCATAGACGAGCGCTTGACGAAGGGTTTTTTCTCGAAGAAGTTGATCTTTTAAATTAAAATAAAGGGCTATAAATCGATTTTTGTTCACTACTTTTTCAATTGTAGTATTTTTCCATGATGGCAAGCTTGGTTCAATAGAAGTTAATCCTTCAATTTTGTCAACTTCACCTAATTTATATGCATTAATTGCTTGTGTTTCTGATTTATAAAATCTATATTCGATCGTAGGTAATTGCTTTTTTGTCGCGGTAACTAAACGTAAAAAAACAATTTTATCGCCTTTTAATCGAATTGAGTTAACCTTATATTGACCAAAACCAGTAAGATTCGCTTGAAATATCGGTTTGGATACGAGTGTAAGAAATGGACTGTATGCATTTTGAAGTGTTGCAATGATTGTCCGATCATTTAAAGCTTTAAATGAAACACTTCGAATATTGTAGTTTAAGTCCGATGCAACAACTTTCTTACCTGTATGCCATATTACATCATTGCGGAGATGAAATGTATACTGTTTTCCGCTATCGGTTGCTTCCCAAGAAGAAGCGATTCCGGGAAGAGCGGATCCGTCAGATGCAATAGTTGTTAAACCAAACGACAGTTGTTCTTGAATTGGTATTGGAAGCGTGCTTGGTGTATATTCACCAACATATCCGATTCGATCAATTTTTAAAAGTGTCAACGCACTGATATAGGGATATACAGAATAGACTCCTATCATGATAGCAAATCCCAATACAATGCCTAATACCAGGGATTTTGTATATTTGTGGCTTAATTCACGTATTGACCAAAAAAGAAACCTACTACGCCTAAAAAGAGTCATATCATTATTTTACCAGAAGATTGAAAATGGAGATGATGAAAAACAAAAAAGCAAAACCGATTGTTAATTTAAAAACAATTTTTTCGGCTCCCCTTTTTGTTCGATACGGTTCTCCACCAACTCCACCAGACAATCCCCCTTTACTACTTTGAAGAAGAATCAGTCCGATGAGAGAAATTGCGCTTACAAGTTGAACAATTAATAATATTTGTTTCATAACATTAATTAATAATTGATACTATCACGTTTGCTAATTTGTCGCTATCATGACGAATAAGGCTTCGAACAAGCAAGTCAGACGCAGATTTTTTAACGATTTCTTTCGCAATTAGATCAGCCCGGATAACACAGTATTGTGATGACTTTGGTATGTCATCGACAACTGGGAATTCCTGCGTTTTTTTATACACAGTAAGCGCTTCAGAAGGCAACTCTGTCTGATTAACTATTATGGTGTTGATTTTATGGTCAATATATTGTTCAAGAACCTGTATATGGTCCATTGCGGAAAACCCAAGTGTCTGTCCATATTTTGTCATCAAATTCATAATATAGACGATTTTTGCTTTCGTTTGAGAAAGTGCTTCAGATATTCCCTTTATGAGAAGATTTGGAACGACACTCGTGAATAAATCACCAGGACCTAAAATAACTACGTCTGCCTGAGCAATTGCTTTCGTTGCTTCATCATTTGCAATTGCCTCAGGTTTTAGTGTGATGTTTTTAATTTTAAGGTTACCATCGTGCTTTGGCATATCGATAAAGTGTTCTTCCTCAAGAATCGTACCGTCATCATAAGTAGCCACAAGATTCGTATTTGATAGTGTTACGGGAATAACTGACCCATGAATACGTAACACTTTCCCCGTTTGCTTAATTGCTTCCTGCTGAGAACCAACAATATCAGTGAGTGCTGCCATAAATAGATTTCCAAATGTCATACCGGAGATTCCTTCGCCTTTATCAAACCGGTACATAAAGAGTTTCCGAAGAAGACCCTTTTCTTTTTGCTCATCTGAAAGAGCGACCAAACACTGCCGTATATCACTGGTTGGAAGTAAACCAAATTCGTCAATGATCCGCTTGTTACTTCCGCCGCTATCGCTCATTGAGACAATTGCAGATAATTTCAGTGGGAATTTTTTCAAACCCTTGAGCACAACAAATGTTCCTGTTCCTCCTCCTATACACACAACAGAAGGTAATTTTGCAGATGTATTCATATTAATCAGTTATTTGTTCAAGAAATCGAGTAACCAGTGTTAACGCAAATGTTACAAGAATAAGGGTAGGAAGATAAGCAATGGTCGATCTTGGAATAATAAATCCCTGCCAAGATATCCCAGAGAATTGCCATGGAGAAATTGCGACATTAGGTGCAACGAGTGTGAGTAAATAAATAACAATAACATTTACAAACCAAGATACTAAACCTAATGTTAAAAAGTTAATCGGAATAAATAGGATTTTTATAATAGGTTTAACAAAGAGCATGAGTATTGCAAGAATTCCTCCAGCAGTAAGGATACTTACCCAACCACCTTCAACAGTAAACGCGGGAATCCATTCGCGTATTAGCCAGATCGCAACCATGTAAAACATCCACGTTTTTATAAAATATTTCATAGTTCTATAATATCAAATTCCAGGTAAAAATGCTCTCTTTCGTTTTGTAACATGATACGCATGGGCGAATCTGTGGGATTCATCTCGTATTCGTAAAATTATATGAAGACCCGGGCGGGTGATTGGAATATGAAGTTCTTTGAGAGCACCTGAATCTTGAACAATAATATGTTCCAACCGTTTGGATAGACCAATAACAGGAATGTATCCTTCTTCGACTTCGCTCAGGATGTTCGCTGCAGCGGACACTTGAGCTTTACCCCCATCAACAATAAGTAGATCTGGATAACCCCATTCAGCGTGTTTGAAACGCCGTTTAACAACTTGCTGTATCATTTGCAGATCATTTTGATGTGATATATCGTGAATTGAAAATTTTCTGTATAAACTGGTATTTATTCTTCCGCAATCAAGAACAACAAGTGATCCTACTGCATGTAAACCTGCAACCTGTGAAATATCAATACATTCAATACGCTGTAGTTTAGACAGCGTTGGATAGTATGGACTAAGAATAACTAGTAAATCTTTAAGTTCCTTTGCAAGTGTTTCTTCAACATCATTTGAGGGTGTTGTATAGAGCGATGAATCGAAATGCGTTTGCATAAGATTATCCAAATGGTGTATGTGATCACGAAGACGAGCTGCCTGCTCAAATTCTTGATTTTTTGAATGTGTTTTCATGAGTTTCTCCATTTGTAAACGAACAGCTATCGATTTCCCCTCAAAAACTTTTTTAATAAGAAATATATTTTTTCTGTAGATATGGGTCAAAGCTTTTCGCCTTGATTTTTCAAGTGTAACAATCTCTGACGGACACGGGTTGCATAATCCAAGATGTGTATAGAAACAGCGTTTTCCATTATGTATGTTCTGACTACAAAACGGTACTATTTTCCGAATGTTTGAAAGTATTACTTTTGCTACTCGTGCTGATTGAAAAGGACCGATATTACCTTCTGCTTTTCGAACGAGCGTTATAATTGGCAGCTCATCATGAAAAGGAATCCTGATATATACAGGGCTTTTATCGTCTTTCGCAATCATGTTATATTTTGGTTGATGTGCTGAAATGAGCTTGGATTCAAGAAGAAATGCATCAAATTCAGAAACAGTTTTGATACAGTCAATTGATGCAATTGACGCAACGAGTTGGTTTGTTTTTTTTGATAATTGAAAACTGTTAATAAAATATTGTTTTACTCGTTTTTGAATATCTATTGCTTTACCGACATAGATAATTACTCCGCTTTTATTCTTATAGATATACACACCGCAGGTATGTGGCAGTGATGTTATTTGTTTTGAATGAATGTCCATACAATCAACAGAAGGGCAATAAGAAAACATCCGATGACTCCATAAATCCAATATGTTGGAAGTATTTCATATTGAAATGATGCATGTTCTCCGTTGATTGTTATATCAATGATGCCTTGGCTTTTATGAAGAAGTATTGGGAGTTTTATTGAAATTGGAATGGAAATTGAACCGAATGGTGGAATGTGTTCACCAACCTTTTGTATTTGAAAGGCGTACGGAGTAGCAACAACGTTTACATCCATACGTTCAATTTGTTTTCCTCCACTATTGTTTACCTGCACTGTTCCTTTGAGTGTTTTTCCTGCGGTTATCTGTTTCGGCAGATCAAAAACAGTTGTATACGTATCTTTTGTAACAATTGTCGTGCTTTCTGAAAAACGTACGCTAATATTTTTTTGTGGTAGTGAACCTTCCCGAAAAGATCCAGCTGGATACGGTAATTCACTGGATAGCCCATGAATGACAAAGGCAATATGGTTAAAATCAAATATATCAAAATAATTGATTCCACCGGTCGTAAAACCCCAGGTTGGATCAATAGGAATCCATCGTGATGACGCTTTATCATAATATTCAGGCCAGGCGTGTAAGATATCAGATCCAACAAGAAGTGGCCGAAGTCTACTGTCATTTGTATACGCATATCCAACGACTTCCCTTGCTGGAATTCCTGCGGCACGGGAAATAGCAATAAATAAATCAGTAAATTCCGTACACAAACTATTTGTTGGATTTGCAAGTGCGCCAAGTGCACCCTTTCTTACTGGCGTTGATGTAATTTGACCATAATTGTAGGTTAGCGTTTGAATAACAAAATCATAAATTGCACGCGGAGTCGTATATTTTTTTGCATATTCTTGAATTTTTTCGTTATTTGTTTCCCAATAGGTCTGCTGTTTCAAATAGGAAGATGTATTTAATAATTGTTTTTGAGATTGAGGGAGTGGTTTAATATATGTTTTAATGATGAGCTGAGTCTTAATGTCGATGCGACCATTTGCTGGGATTGTAAATGATGCAATCCAATTTCCATCTTCATCTTTCTTTATGTCAATTGGTTTTGGATCAATTGTTGCGATTGTGACACTTTGATATGTTGTATCTGGTGGTATAGCCACAGATTGCACAACTGAAGTCAATGAGTCATTAACAAGTGGATAGATAATATCAACAATATATGATTGATATTCCCCATACGCAGCATTGATACCACCATTTATCAATTGATTCTTGTTCCACCGCGCACCTGTTCCTGGTAAAGGTGTCATATATGCATTTTGTGGAAACGTTGATGGTGTTTGAAGGGATACGGAATATTCGCCAAGAGTCGAATCTGATGTTACTCCTGGAACTCGAACTTCCCAAATATTCCCAAGTTTTTTTGCAATATCACCATTTTCATAACGAAGCGAAAAAAGTAATTTCTTGTCAATCCCTACCACTTGATCATTAAAGGTTACTGAAATTTCAGTTTTTTTGTCCTTTTGTGAAACTTTTGGCGTGATAACGCCTTTTGAATCATATGCAATTACGTTTTTAATCTGATCACTATCAATAGAAACAGTGTATTGCTTCGGATAGAGATTCGATTGTTTATTGGTGAGCGTTACATTTTGTGTGACAATAGTTGTTCCACTTGGAGAAATAGCGTATTGTGTATCGTAATCTGCTTGAAAATCACTTGCGTAAATTGGAATTGCCGCAAATACATAACTGATTATGAGTAAAAGAAACCGTTTAAATAAGTTCATAGTATGTGTTTTAAATAGGTACCCGTATAGGAACGCTCAAGCATTCTTAGCTCTTGTGGAGTTCCCATTCCTATTATCTCACCTCCATTATCTCCTCCTTCAGGACCCATATCAATAATCCAATCTGCATTTTTAATGATATCCAAATTATGTTCTATCACTATAACCGTATTTCCAAGCTGTGTCAGTTTATGAAGCACCTGAAGAAGTTTTTCAAGATCCGAAAAGTGAAGACCTGTTGTCGGTTCGTCAAGAATGTATAACGTTTTGCCAGTTGCTTTCTTGGATAATTCAGTTGCAAGTTTAATTCGTTGCGCTTCACCACCTGATACCATGGTTGCTGCTTGGCCGAGTTTGATATAGCCAAGACCGACCTCTTGTATTGTTTTTAATTTTCCTGCAACATGATAATTGTTTTGAAAAAAATCAACGCCTTCCTCGACGCTCATAGAGAGAATATCAGCAATTGTTTTTCCGTGATATAAAATTTCTAATGTTTCATCATTGTATCTTGTTCCCTTACATGATTCACACGTCACAAAAACATCTGACAAAAATTGCATTTCTATACGTTTTTGGCCTTCCCCTTCACATGATTCACACCGTCCTCCTTTAACATTGAATGAAAACCTTCCAGTGGTATATCCGCGAGATCGTGATTCAGGAAGAAGCGAATAAAGATCCCGAATGTGAGTAAAAACTCCTGTATATGTGGCAGGATTACTGCGTGGAGTTCTCCCTATTGGACTTTGGTCAATAAGAATGACCTTATCGACATAATCAAGGCCAATAATTTGTTCAAAGGCACCAGGCTTTACTTTTGATTGAGGATTATAGCGTTGTTGCACTATTGGGTACAGCGTATCGACGATGAGCGATGACTTACCGGATCCAGATACTCCGGTTATACAAACGAACTTTCCTAGTGGTATTTCAAGGGTGACATTTTTCAAATTATTATGCCTTGCACCAATAAGCGTAAGTTTTTCATTTGAAATCGCACTGTTTATCTTCCTGGATATAATTCTTTTATTGGACAAATACTGCGAAGTAAGAGTTTTTGACGTGAGAATATCATTGTAGGATCCTTGTGCGATAATATGACCTCCGTGCTCACCAGCGCCTGGTCCAAAGTCGACAATTATATCAGCGGACTTCATCATCTCACGGTCATGTTCAACAACAATAACTGTGTTTCCGAGGTCCCTCAAATTCTCAAGTGTGAGAATGAGTTTTTTATTATCGCGCTGGTGGAGACCAATGGACGGTTCATCGAGAACATACAAAACTCCAGAAAGTCCAGATCCTATTTGCGAAGCAAGTCGTATGCGCTGCGCTTCGCCTCCGGACAAACTCGTTGCTGATCTATGAAGCGTTAAGTACACAAGACCAACATCAATAAGAAATTGCAATCGTGTTGTTATTTCCTTCATGATAGAAGTTGCAATAGTCATTTCCTGTTTGGGAAGCGTTTTTAGTGAAACGATCCATTGCTGGCATTCGACAATAGAAAGGTTGGTAATATCAGCAATGGAAAAATCGTCAATGGTGATTTTAAGAGATTCTTGTTTCAACCTTGTCCCATGACACAATGAACAAATTTCCTCTCGCATATATTTTTGTATTTCTTCGCGTACAAATTGAGACTGCGTTTCTCGATGTCTTCTTTTCAGTTCGTAAATAATTCCCTGATACGGTTCAACGATTGTTGTAATTTTTCCAAACCTGTTCGTCCCCGATACGTCATATACTGTGTCTCCTGTACCATAAAGAAGAATATCTCTTTGTTTTCCAGATAAGTTCTTAATTGGCTCTTTTGTATCAATGGCATGAGTTTGACAAACAGCAGCAATGATTCGTGCATACCATGTATCGTGAAGAAATAATCGCGAAAATGGAAGGATACCTCCTTCACTAATTGATAAATCAGGTGAAATAAGGAGCGTTGGATCGACCATAAGCACTGTTCCAATGCCACTACACGTTTCGCAGGCTCCGTGTGGAGAATTAAAAGAAAATATTCTCGGTTCAACTTCAGGAATGGATAACGAGCAATGTGGACAAGAAAAGTGTTCTGAATACATCGTTGCTTGTATTTTTTTTGGTTTATCCGGTATGGAAAACCCGCTATCCAGAATTTCACCAAGAGTGACGTATCCGCTAGTCAGTGTTATTGCTTGCTCAACTGAATCACTGAGTCTTGTGCGAAATTCAGATTTTATTTTTTCATCACGAAGCATCTTTTTATCGAAAGAAAAGGTATCGATAACAACCTCAAGCGTATGTTTATTCGTTTTGATCAATATGATATCTTCAGAAATATCATAGACGACTCCATCTATGCGAATTTTTCGATACCCCTTTTTTTGTATATTTTCAATAAGTCCGCTAAATTCTCCTTTTCGATCCCGCACAACTGGCGCAAGTATCATAAAGCGACGGGGAGCATTTTCTAAAATCATGTGAACTATCTGTTGCACGGACAATTTTGATATCTCGTTATTACACTTTGGGCAATGAGGATGACCGATCCGTGCAAATAAAAGTCGTACGTAGTCATATATTTCAGTAACAGTACCGACAGTTGAACGTGGGTTATGGGATGTTGATTTTTGATCAATTGCAATTGAGGGGGAGAGGCCAATGATGTTGTCTACATCCGGTTTATCCATAACCCCCAAAAATTGGCGGGCATAGGATGAAAGAGATTCAACGTACCGTCTTTGTCCTTCTGCATAGATAGTGTCCATGGCTAGAGAGGATTTCCCAGATCCTGATACTCCGGTAAACACAATGAGCTTATTTTTAGGCAATGTCACCGTGATATTTTTCAGATTATGTTGCCTTGCCCCGATAATAGAAATTGTATTATCCATGTAATTCCTCAATTCTATCGCGGTATTCTGCCGCTTGTTCAAAGTAAAGATTCTTTATTGCTTTTTTCATGAGTTGTTGAAGTCTTTTTATCTCACTTGTTTTATCAACACCGGTCATGGAATGAACGGGTAAATCTTGATTCTTTTCTTGTGCTGTGACGAGTTCATCTCGAATTGGTTTTTGAATACCCACGGGCGTAATGTTGTGCTTTTTATTATACGCTCGTTGAATAGTGCGCCTTCTTGCAACTTCAGCTATTGCATGTTTGATTGATTTTGTTATTGTATCAGCATAGAGAATAACAGTTCCATCCACATGACGTGCAGCTCTTCCCATCGTTTGAATTAAACTCACTTTACTCCGTAAAAACCCTTCCTTGTCAGCGTCAAGAATTGCAACCAATGATACTTCCGGCAAATCCAGACCTTCACGCAATAAATTCACACCAATAATAATATCAACGTCTCCTTTCCGAAGAGATGTTAATATGGTATTACGATCCAAGGTAAGGATATCTGAATGGAGGTAGCTCACTTTATATTTCTTTTCTTTCAAGTACGTTGTTAAATCCTCCGCCATCTGCTTAGTCAAAGTGGTTACAAGCGTTCGTTCATGTTTGGTAACACGAATTGAAATTTCCTTTATGACATCTTCAACTTGACCTGTAACGGGCCGAACACTAATTGTTGGATCAATAAGTCCAGTTGGCCGTACAAGTTGCTCAACAATGTTGCCATTAGAATACGTTAGTTCCCACTCGTCTGGAGTTGCAGATACGAACACTGCTTGAGGAATTCTTCGAATAAATTCATCAAATTGTAACGGTCTATTATCAAGAGCTGATGGGAGTCGAAAACCATAATCAATAAGCGTTTGTTTTCTTGATCTGTCACCGTTATACATTCCGCGAATTTGAGGGATGGTCATATGAGACTCGTCAATAATAAGAAGCCACGGTTTACCTTTTGTAGCATCGTTGAAATAGTCAAATAAGGTAAATGGAGCATCCCCTGGATATCTACCGTCAAAATATCGTGAATAATTCTCAATACCATTAACATAACCGATCTCCTGGATCATTTCTAAATCATGCATCACTCGTTCTTGTATCCGTTGTGCTTCTATATACTGTTTATTATCTGTAAATTTCTTTACTTGTGCCTCCATATCTGACTGAATTTTCTTAAATATTGGCTTGTAGGTTGACGCGTCTGTCATATAATGTTTGGCCGGATATACCACGCAGGTTTTTTGACTTGTTAGCACTTTTCCTGATGTTGGAACACAGATTTCGATTGTCTTTACACAATCATTTGCAATTTCAATATGAATATATGTATCTTCATACGCTGGATAAATATCAATCGTGTCTCCATGAAATCGAAATGTACCCCGCTCTAAATTCCATTGATTACGGCTATATTGCAGTTGAACGAGCCGCTTAACGATATCTTGAGTTCTCACTTTCGTTCCTTGTGCAAGTTCAAGAATAAAGTGACCATACTCGCGTGGTGAGCCTATGTTATAAATGCACGATACTGATGCAACTACTATTGTATCTAAACGCGTTAAAATATTTGTTGTCGCTGCAAGTCTAAGTTTATCTATTTCTTCATTTATTTGTGTTTCTTTTTCAATATACGTATTGGTTTGTGGTATGTATGATTCTGGTTGGTAGTAGTCATAATACGAAACAAAATAAGACACCGCGTTTTTAGGAAAAAAATCTCGAAATTCCTGATACAACTGTGAAGCAAGCGTTTTATTGTGTGAGATAACAAGAGTTGGCCTTTGACAGGCGGCTATGACGTTTGCCATAGTAAACGTTTTGCCGCTGCCTGTTACGCCAACAAGTACAGTTGCCTTGGTATTGCCCTTAATTTTTTTGATTAATGATTCAATTGCCTCTGGCTGATCTCCAGTTGGCTTCATTGTTGATATAAGTTCAAATTGTTGCATATTCGGTTATTTATTATTTTTGATCTGCATTGATACAAATAAATCTATTGACATTTCGGTAATATTTTGGTTAACTACAATTATACTATGCCACCAACATTATATCCGAAAGAGAGACAACTCCTTGATTTTATCACGCAATTTATTCAGCGCTATGGGTATGCTCCAACACTTAAGGAAATGGGAGCTGCTGTTGGCATGAATTCTGTTGCTACAGTGCACGAACATATTGATAGACTCAGGCAAAAAGGATTTGTAAAAAAACTTGATGGGACCGCCAGAGGGATTGAAATATTAAAAGACAACTATCGTTCCGGATCAACTGAGGCATCTGTAGAATTACCTGTTCTTGGATATATTGCAGCAGGTCGACCACTTGAACCATATCTTGACCCAAATCAATATATGTCTGTTGCCCCAAGTATGATTTCACAAGATAAACCCAACTATGTACTCCAGGTCAAAGGAACTTCTATGATTGACGATGGAATTCTTGATGGAGATTATGTCGTTATTCAACATCAGCAAGATGCAAAAAACGGAGACATTGTCGTAGCACTACTTCCAAATGGTATGGCTACGCTCAAGCGGATCTATTTTGAAAAAGACCGAATTAAGCTTATGCCAGCAAATTCACAGATGTCGCCGATATTTGCAACCCATGTCAAAATTCAGGGAAAAGTCGTGGGAGTTATTCGCAGGTTTACCGCCTAAATCTTCGTATGGTATGATACATATCTATGGAAATAATTCAATCTTTTGTAGATTTTGTCCTTCATCTTGATGTGCACCTTTCCCAATTAGTAACTCAATATGGTATTGCGACCTACGGAATTTTATTTTTTATTATTTTCGCTGAAACCGGTTTGGTTATCACGCCATTTTTACCCGGAGATTCTCTGCTATTTGCAGCAGGAGCCATAGCAGCATTGGGTGCACTTAGAATAGAAACTGTTTTGATGCTTCTCATTGTTGCAGCAATATTGGGAGATACAGTGAACTATTGGATTGGGCATTTTTTTGGAAAGTCATTAGTTGCCAATCCGCACATTCCGATAAACCAAGAACATATTGATAAAACCGAGAAATTTTACAAAAAATATGGAGGGAAAACAATTATCCTTGCTCGTTTTGTTCCAATTATCCGTACATTTGCTCCTTTTGTTGCAGGAGTAGGCCGCATGGACTATAAGCAATTTATTAGTTATAACGCAATAGGCGGCATCGTATGGATTTCTTTGTTTACGCTTGCAGGATTCTTCTTCGGAAACTTTGCCTTTGTGAAGCAAAATTTCCATTACGTCGTATTTATCATCATCGGACTGTCGCTCATGCCTATTGTGTATGAGTATATTCAGCACAAAAGAAATAAAGCAATTTCATAGCATGGGAACACTGTTTATCGTTTCAACTCCAATAGGAAATCTTGCTGATATTACAATACGAGCTTTAGAGACGCTGTTTCGGGTTGCAGTTATTGCCTGTGAAGACACACGGCAAACTGGTCAACTTCTACATTTATTGCAGGAGCGGTATGCAAAAAAATTAACATTACCAGAATCTCATCCAAAATTGCTTTCATATCGGAACCAAAATGAAGAAACAGTTGCTTGTGAAATCGCAACGTATTTACAACGAAACCAAGATGTAGCTTTGGTTAGTGACGCTGGAACACCGCTTATTTCCGATCCCGGATATAGAATTGTCAAATATTGTACATCTCATGCAATATCGATAACTGTTGTAGGAGGGGTATCAGCGAGCATCCAGGCACTTGTCGGAAGCGGAATGCCTGTTGATAAATTTACTTTTTTAGGATTTTTACCAGAAAAACAGGGTCATCGAATGACATTGTTACGCTCCCTTTTGCAAGTTCCCTTCACGACCACGTATATTATTTATGTAGCACCTCACAAGCTAAAAACAACTCTTGAAGAAATTAAAGAGTGCTATGGAAATGACCAAATGATCGGTTTAGCTCATGAACTAACAAAAATCCATGAATCGTATTGGACTGGTACTGTTGAAAAGGCTCTTATGCAAACAATTAAAGGTGAGTACGTTCTATTGTTACCAATTTCCTTGCATTCTCCAAACAGGAAGTAATATCCTTTTCATAGAGAAGCTTTTCTTGAGCGCCGACAGAGGTAATGACG
The DNA here is from genome assembly GCA_964423435.1 of uncultured Gammaproteobacteria bacterium. Lineage (GTDB taxonomy): Bacteria > Patescibacteriota > Microgenomatia > UBA10105 > UBA927 > CAIJMI01. Next base: position 14,985 of record CAYRFA010000009.1, read on the forward strand.
GAAGCGGAATTAGTAGCAGCAAGGAGAATTGCGTCTTCAATTGAAAATCCCTTGATGATAGCAGCTAAAAATCCAGAGTTAAATGCATCTCCTGCCCCGGTCTTCTCAACAACTGTTGTGGGGAGACAAGATGCCTTGTAAAGGGTAGAATCGTTAAAGACATATGATCCATTGTTTCCGTCTGTCATGATTAGTGTTTTTATCCCGAATGCGCGGAAACCATTCATAAGTTCCTGTTCTTTTCCTTGGGATTCAGATATATTCGTAAAATATTCAGCCTCACTTCTGTTGATAAACACATAGGAGGCAACTGAAAATATATTTTGGATAATTGCTTTGTCGCAATGCAATTGAACACTTCCGGGATTAAAACATAACATGGTGACAGGATGTGCTTTTATATAGGAAACCATAGATTCGTAAAATGATTCAAATCCCTCCCCCATCGACGTTAAATATATGATAGGGAACTGATCAATTGATTGAGGAAACATATATGTTCGTGGTTTGTGGTACGCAAAAATGGTTCGTTCTTGGTTATACGATATGATTGTTGAATAGTTACATGGTGAATGCGCATCAATTGTTGATTGCGAAAAATCTATAGTCTCCTCTCGTAAATGTTTTTGTAACAGTTGGCTGAGACTGTCATCACCGAATGTGGTACAAAGAGATACATCAATACCCAGTCTTTTTAACCCAATAGCAACGTTTGCAGCGCATCCACCCGGATAATATGATACTGAATCAACAGGAATTTTATCCCCATACGAAAAACAAATATACTGCTCGCCTTCTTCTTTTCTGCACAAGGTTTCTGATAGACGAGGCGTTATAAATACATCAAACGATACGTCTCCAATTGATAAAATCCTATTTGTATTCATCTTCTTTATCATACAACAGCGCTTAATAAATTGTGACCAGTCATCTCGTTTGGCTGTGAAATATTCATGATATGAAGAATAGTCGGCGCAATGTCACCGAGCACTCCAGGCGAAAGTGTCTGGTTTTTGAGTGAGTTGTTGCAGATGATGAACGGAACAGAGTTCCTTGTATGTTCTGTTTGAATTTCCTTTTTATAAGAAAGCATTTCCTCAGCATGCCCATGATCACCAGTTATGACTACTGTTCCATCAAGAGCAAGAACTGTTTCGACAATTCTTTTCACTTGGATATCTACTGTTTCACAAGCTTGTACCGCTGCTTTTATGATGCCGCTGTGACCGACCATATCTGGATTAGCAAAATTCATGACGACGAAATCGTAATTGGGTATTTTCCTAATTACACAACTTGCAAGTTCAATAGCGGACATTTCTGAAGCAAGATCATACGTTGCGACTTTTGGTGATGGGATAATTACCCTGTCTTCGCCTTGAAATGGTTCTTCGTGCATTCCGTTAAAGTAATACGTAATAAACCGTTCCTTTTCTGATTCAGCAGAATGGAGTTGACGCAAACTTGATTTCGACAGCGTTTCTCCGAGAGTAGATTGAATAGTAAGCGAAGCATAAGCAGCGTGACAATTTGTTCCTGTTTCGTATTCAGTCATCGTTGCAAAATATAGGTTGGGTATGTGGGTCATGAACGCTTTTGTGAGTTGACGCGTTCGATCGATCCGATAATTAAAAAATATAACGCTATCTTGATTTTGTATTCGCGGTTGATTCGTTATGATTGTCGGTTTAATAAACTCATCAGTTTCTGATCGTTCATATGCTTTCATAACTGCTTCTTCAAAGGAAGTTGCTGTATATTCTGCTGTATCCGTAAGAGCTTTGTATGCCATATCAGTTCGATCTAAGCGATTATCGCGGTCCATGCTGAAGTATCGTCCCATGACTGAAGCAATGGGATACTTTTTAAATATGGAATTTTGTTGAGCTAATTGAGAATATATTTCGATAGAAGATTTTGGCGGTGAATCGCGGCCATCAGTAAAAAGATGAACATAAACGGAATCAAATTTCTGTTTTTCCATGAGTTTCAGGAGCGCTATCAAATGAGTCATGCTTGCATGGACACCTTCATCGGATAGAAGTCCCATAATATGTATGTTGGAATTATTTTGTTTACTGTGTTTAATTGCACCAAGAAATGCCCGATTTTCATAGAAAGATCCGTCTGTAATAGATCTGTTAATACGTGTTAAGTCCTGATCAACGATTCTTCCTGCTCCAATATTCATATGTCCTGTTTCTGAGTTTCCGGCTTCTTGTTCGGGAAGGCCTACTGAAATACCCGCAGCACGTAGTTCTGTATGAGGAAATGTATTCCAATAGGAGCTGATATTGTTCGTTTTTATTTGAGAAATTGCGTTTCCCGGTCCGGGAGGAGAAATTCCCCAACCGTCAAGAATGATAAGAACAAGAGGTTTCATGTTATTTACTATGAGCAACTAACCGCTTTTCTGCATGTGCTATGGTATCCCTGACATGATCAACAGCATCAGCATTGACTGATACACTGGTTACACCCCAAGAAACAAGTTGTTCAACTAAATCAGGGTAATCAGACGGTGCTTGTCCGCAAATAGATACAGTCACATCGCGCTTTACACACGTTTTAACAATTTTCTCCAGTGCCCATAAGACCGAAGGATCCCGTTCGTTAAATTCACTGGCTACTTCACTATTATCCCGATCTGTTCCCATAACAAGCATCGTAAGATCATTTGAGCCGATGGAAACTCCATCAACCCCGACATCCAGAAAGTCATCAAGTCGAATCACGTTTGTTGGGATTTCTACCATCATAAATAATTTAAAACTGGATGATCGGGTTAATCCGTTTGCGGTCATAATTTTCTTTACCGCAAGTAGTTCTTGCGGTGACCTCACAAATGGAATCATGACGTGTAGATTTTTACATCCATTTTTATTTCGAACTTTTTTGATAGCTTCCAACTCTAGAGAAAATACCGCAGGATCTGCGATATAACGCGCTGCTCCTCGAAATCCCAACATAGGGTTCGGTTCAACCGGTTCATACAACTTTCCTCCGATTAAATTCCGATATTCATTTGTCTTGAAGTCGCTTGTTCGGTAAATAAC
>CAYRFA010000010.1:0-4545 GCA_964423435.1 uncultured Gammaproteobacteria bacterium
CATGTTCATTTTCAGGATATGCATGGTGAAAATTATGGATATCAGAGGCTACTTCTGCAGGATCAAGATATGGAGTGCTGTCGGTTATGCCATAAAACATGAGAACTTCAAATTCTGAAAGGCGTTCGCCATAGGAGGGAAATGGATAAAATAACAGTCCCAGTTGTGCATGTTCAACGAGATGTGTGAATTCTTGCGGATATGCGGATTTATCATAAAAATATTTCTCGGTGTCTTGTACCCAATAGGCAATACCAAGCATACGTCGGTATGCTTTATGTGTCATAAGCCATCGATGGTGAGTGAGCGTTGCATAGACGCTTTGTAGATCATATTCATCAAGTGCTTCACAATTAAATACGCAATTTGGATCAAGAATAGGATGGGGATAACTGGGATCAGCAACGACGAAAGAACTCAGTTCCGCTATAAGAATGTTTTTCATTGTCCATTCAACACTATTTCCTCGACCAATCAGTTCGTTTAATGCTTTATTAAACGGGGTATCGACCTCAAGCGTTGGGCTGATTGCCTGAACAATACGAAGTGCCAAGACCTGATTTTTGGTAAGCGGTTCATTGGGCTCAAATTGGAATTCAGCAAGCGGTGAAAATTGACGCCTGGCAAAATCAAGAGGACGATCTATTCCTTTAAACTCACGTTCTAAGTTTGGAAGAAGACTTTGATATTCATATCCTGCATCAAGGACCTGCCGTGCGAGGGATATTTCCGTTGGTGTTAATTCACACAACTCTGTTTCTATTGTTGTTGTCAGTTGTTCTTCATGTGTTTGTCTTGCTTTTGCAAATAATTCAGATGGATCATAACTTGGGGCATATGCTTCAATGGCGGTTGGAAGAGTATTAGCAATTTCTTCCAGTGGCATTTTATGGAATTGTTCTTCAGAAACAAGTGTAAGAATGTGTTCTTGGTCAGTTAGTCCAAGTCCATCAAGAAGATATGTATCGTCACGGGATAAAAAAACACAACAATTATGGAGATCTACCCATTCACTTTTTGTGAATCCAAATAGAGTAGTATCCGCATCATCAGGATGTTTTTGTAGTTCATTAAACCAAACAGGAATAACAACACCCTCTTCTATTAGTGTCATAATAAACCTATAGTATACTCTTTGTGTTCATTGTAGGCAACTATAGATATTTATTCGTCTTTACATAAAAGACCTATAGATATATACTATTACACTATTATGCAACCTTGCGAGGAAACTTCAGAAACTCAGGCGCCAACATTAGATCTCTATAGAGATGATCCAGATTCTCATTGGTGGACTGGACCAGTTGCATATCGAGATATGCGTGGTTTGTTTGGATATAAATCCTATGAAGTTCTCCTGGGAGTCATGCCACGAGATATTGGGCAAGCAGTGTCTCTCAATCTCCATGACCCCCAACATCCTCTTCGCGTCATTTCTTATGAAACAGAATCCCCATCGGAAGAAGAATTTGGCGTTCCGGGACACATGCTTATCGTCAGTGATAGGCAAGACGCAATTGTTGGACAACTTGCGATTCTTGCAGCAACCACATGTGTGGAAGAAGCAGGTGATATTGAACTCTTTGTTATGACAGGTCAACCAGAAGTATGGGAAGATCTTTCAAGTTTGAAACAAATAAATAGCGTTACTCGTGTTGATGATGTAAATGCGACAGATGAGATCATGGACAATCTTTCTCGATTGCTCCACTATATGCAACGAACAGGACTTCAACAAGGAGACCACCCGTATGTACTCATGATTGATGATCTTGCCGCTACTATGTATTGGTCAAAGGCAGCACGTGAAGCGCTCCATGAACTCCTTTGTTTTGGTCCTGAGTATCACGTTTGGGTCATTGCTGGACTTGATAATGCGCAGCTGGAAGGATTTGTACAATATGATGAATATGATTGGATGGGGATGATGCAAACACGATGGTTTACCGGAATACAGAATCCAGAAACATTACATGCATGGGGGATACCGCAGCAGGTTGGTGGTATTCCTGTGGTGAACCGTCCTTTTGGTCAGTCTGTCCTTCAATGTTTTCGCTCTCAAAATGCTTCACAACCGACATGTCTTAATATTGCCGTTCCCCTTGAATACGGAGAAGAACCTTTATTCGAAACAGAAGAAATACTATTTGATGAGGAAGAATAATTGAATATTTGACACTATGGGATGCGAGTGATACACTCGCCTAAATTTGCCATAATTGTGGCGTTAGCGCCACTCTATATGACAAACGCACATTGACAAGTTGGGGCGAATATCATTTAGATATTCGACATAATATGTTCTTTTACTTACACACTTTCTCCGTTCAACTTCCTTCTGATCTAACCTGAAGTGGATATGACTAACTCGTATCTAGTTTAGGTTAGGTCAGTTGGGAGACTACCCTTGAAATAAGGAGAGAAAGATGAACACATCACCTATTCGTCGTCAGGTAAGGCATCTTTCCTGGCAAGCGTGGACTTGGTGGATCCTCGCCCTGATTCTTTACATCATTTCCACCGTCGGACTGGTGTCGGGTCTGAAAAGTGGCCTCGAGATGGGTGTTGCCGATATCGATGGAGTGACGCTGGCAGTCGGCGCCGCAGCCTTTTTGGCTTTCATGATCGGTATCTGCATCAACCTCATTGAGACGCTCATGATCATCGATTACAAACACACCAGCATCTTCGAGAGGTTGATGACAGGCGGCCTGCTGATTCTGGATTTCTTGGCGCTGTTCATCGCCCTGGGTGGCCACACGAACATCATCTGGCTGATCCAGAATCCGACAAATACAGCAGGGAACGTGGTCCATTTCCTTGGACTTGCGGTCCAATTGGTCGCCGCATTCCTCGGAGCGTTCTTTGCAGAATACGCATTGAAGCGGGCGCTTGAGGAGTCTGGTGTCGAATTAAATCTGCACGAAGATCATGCCGATCAACACCACGCCGCTCGTTCCACCCCTTCGACCAGAGATGGCACCTACAGACGCGTAGCGCCGCATTCTGTGTCTTCCCGTCCTGGGTCTGGGACTGCTGTTCCGGTTCTTGCCCACGATCAATCAGGGCTTAAGCCCGGAGAAGTAAGGCTGCGGTATCCGGATGGCCACTTTGAGATAAAACCGCGGCACTCGTAAGTGAAGTAAAAGAACAAGAGGTGGGCTGAGAAAACTCAACCCCAACTGACCTTGAATGCCTCCTCGCACCTGCGAGAGTGTATCCAAGCCAGCCCCCTCAAGTTCTTCAAGAAGTTTGATGTACCTCGAAGAATTTCATAAGTTCTCGTTGCCACGCTCGTAACCCCATGATCATACTAACTGCACTTATTTCTATTGCAGCAGCAAGCTTATAATTTGACATACCCCGAAGCATTGATGAATCAATGTGAATTCTTTTTGCGTCACTTCCTATTTCCCCGAACCGCATTCTGAATTGTCTTTGTAATTTCGTTATCGTGGTAGCAGTAAGAGCGTCTAATTGACCGGATTTGTTGAGCGGATAGTCAGACTCATCTGGTAGGTGAGCGTTTGCCGTTTGTAGGACGTCTTTCATGAGGTCATACAAAGACCAGAAATTTATTCGTTCTGCATGTGCATTCATAAAAAACCTTGGGAATACAAAAGGGATACCTGTTGAAACAGTAGCATACATACCGTTTGTTTCTATGATAAATTCATCCCCAAGACCCACTTGCCGTCTGAGCATATGGGTTACAGAAACGCCCGTGGATGGGTGGATTTTTGCATAGCATGGCACGACAAAATCTCCTGTTTCATAAGCGTCTTGTATTTCAAATACGGTAGCTTCTCGTATATTTCCACTGTTATCTTGACCAGTGGGGAGTTTTATGTTGGCAGTGGGAGCGACGCAAACAACGCCATTTTGAATATCAGGAAATGAATCTGTTAAATATGCATTTGGTTCTGTTAGTGTTATGGCGCTGAGGGTTGCAAGAGTTCCATCATCGTAGGCTTGTTCTTGTAGCCAGGTTGTCCATGTATGCTCAATTGCACCAGAATGATCTTGATCAAGAAGAAGAAGTTGAGGTCCATGTAAAGAGAGCACATTTTGAACGAGTTGTGTTGGTAAAACTGGATAGTAGTCAACGGGAGGTTGCCATTCAGGTGTCATCGGGTGAGTATATATTATTATAGGATTAAATGCAAAACGTAGATTTTAGGTTCTGTTGATAGGGTGTGATATAGTATGAAATATGGTTGAAAAAGAAACACATGTTGGACGAGTCAGGCGAGCACTTGCTGATATTCGAGCGGTTATGGAAACTGATGCAGAAGAATTATCTGCTGAAGATATTGCAAGTTGGACAGGTTTATCCACACGACAAGTTTTGAAACTGATACAAAATAATGGATTACTTCCGAATGTTGGAGGAGGGTTATTTCTGTTAACGCGTGATATGCCTGTAGATTATGGGGGTAAGGCGCGTGGGCCTCATGAATTATTTGAACCGAAACCAGGGGATTCTCCAAAAGGAGTCAAGGGAAGCAGAAATTTCCCAAAAGTAGAAGTGGATGTGTCAGGATA
>CAYRFA010000010.1:4645-17847 GCA_964423435.1 uncultured Gammaproteobacteria bacterium
TTGTGTATATATACTACTGCTGTTTTTGGAAATGTTATTCGGGCACGTTTCCGTTCAAGATTTCTCCGTATAGATAGAAGTACCTGATCATAGACATCTTCAGGAAGAATTCCTCTTGACTCATCCACTGTCATTATGAGTGTGCTTCCTCCAGGAGAGGCAAATCCATGTTCTGGAAGAACAACAAGGTGACCGGGTTCATCTGGTGCATCCCCATTTTTTTGTAAAATAAGTGCAGTTCCTTTGATTGATTTTGTTTCTGAATGCTTTTGGGGATTTCGTACACGAACAGCTCTCCCGTGGACAATGGCAAGAAGCGTTAATTCTTGTCGATCCATTTCCGTTTCTCTATCTTCACCCATTCGTACAACAGCATGTGTTCCATGTTTTTCCATGATGGAATGGATCATTTCTGTTGTTGCTGCAAGCTGTCGCTCTCTGTCTTCAATATAAATCATCGTGTTGGTATTATAGCAAATGGATGCAACTATCCGAATTATTCAAAAGAAAATGATTGAAAATATGATTATTTATATTTGTATTTTCTCTATGCGGCCGCTATAGTAAAATAAGAATATGAATGAAAGTTCAACAAAAGAAATTATTGTTCGTGCAACAAATGAACTTGCGAAAACTGCTGTCAATGGCGTGTTATGGTGGATATTTTTAACAGGTGCAAGCATTGGAAAATCCAAAACATCGCGCGGAGTATATGAAATGTTTCGGGAGGCAGATGAGGTGCTTGGTGGTTGTAATTACGATCATTTTCAACAGCTTTTGCACCAACTTCGTAAAAAAGGTTTGATAGCTCAACGAAGAAAACGAACTGCAATCGAACTTGCCATTACTGCTTTTGGAAAAGAGAGATTAAAAGAAGTGTTGCCAGTATATAAAAAGAATCGTCCGTGGGATGGATTTGTGTATCTTATTTCCTACGATATTCCGGAAAAATCAAAACGGGTTCGTGATCAGCTGCGGGAGCATCTCCAACATATTGGGTGTGCGAAATTACAGGCGAGTGTGTGGATTACGCCGTATGCACCGCAGGATTTAATCAACGCGTTTGCCCAAACGCACCAGATTGACGGAATGATTTTAGTTTCAAAATTGGATAAACACGGGCTTATTGGAGATGAAACACTGTCGGAAATTATTATTCGCTTATATCGTTTGCAGGAAATTCATGAGCGATATAAAGAGTGGTTAACAGTTAAACGCGGTTCAATATTTCAACGTGCAGTAACATTTCAACTAATCCTTCGTGATGATCCGCAACTGCCATTTGCACTACTTCCGTCTTGGTGGAAAGGGGATGAAGCACATCGCGTTTATTCTTCTATAATTGTAAAATGATCTAACGGCCGCATGGAGAGAATACGAATATGTTTTAGTATACATTCTCATAATGATTAATGCGGGAGACGGAGCCGTTGTCAGCCAGTACAATTGCAATCACGTCAATTCTGCAGGAAATTTCTTTTCCTTTCAAATATACTGTTGCCATGTTTCGTACTTTCTGCAGTTTTCCACGACCAACCATTTCTTCAGGCAACCCGTACAATTCTCCAATTTTCGTTTTTACTTCCACAAACACTAAAACATTATCTTTTTTTGCAATGATATCAATTTCCCCGAATTTATTTCGCCAGTTCCTTTCAACAATTTCGTACCCCTTGTTTTTGAGAAATTCAGAAGCGATTTCTTCGCCTTTTTTTCCTGTAACGGTATTGAACAGTTTCATACCATTTGTTTATATTGTAAGCTTTCGGCGATGTGGTTCGGAAGAATATCTTTTTTATGATCTAAATCCGCAATCGTGCGGGCAACTTTGATCATGCGGATATAACTGCGCGCGGAAAAATTATAGGTATCAGATGCGAGCTTCAAGATATTTTCCGATTCCGGCGTCAACATACAGAATTTTTTCACGTCTTTGTTTTTCATTTGGGAATTGGTATAGATATTCGTTCCCGCAAAACGTTTCGTTTGTATATCTCGGGCAGTCACAACCATTGCTTTTGCCTGTTTTGAGGTAATGGCATTGGGATTATTTTTGAGTGACAGCGAAAGTTTCTCTACAGCAATAACAGAAACAGAAACATGCAAATCAATCCGGTCAAGAATCGGGCCGGAAATACGATGGCGGTATTTTGCAATTTGGCGTTCGCTACAGGTGCATGCCCGTTTTGGATGCCCTAAATATCCGCACGGACAAGGATTGATTGCGGCCAGTAATGTAAAGCTGGCCGGATATTTTACGTGTCCTGCAACACGTACGATTTCTACATCGCCGTCTTCCATGGGTTGCCGTAAACTTTCGAGGGCACTTCGCGGAAACTCCGGCATTTCATCCAAAAATAACACGCCGAGATGCGCAAGACTTACTTCTCCTGGCATGGGATTAGAGCCGCCGCCGATAAGTCCGACTGTTGATACGCCGTGATGTGGAGCTCGGAATGGACGCTTCGTGATCAGTGATGCACCTGGGGGAAGAAGTCCGGAAATGGAATAAATACGTGTGACTTCGAGCGCTTCCTGCTCGTTGAGCGGAGGTAAAATTCCGGGAAGTGCGCGGGCGAGCATTGTTTTACCAGTACCAGGAGGGCCGAACATGAGCATATTATGTCCGCCAGAAGCAGCGATGATGATTGCTCGTTTGGCTTGTTCCTGTCCGGCTATTTCCGACAAATCAAATTCCGGTGGTTCCATATCGAGTTCGTCTTTAACAGAAATGTAGGTCAGTGGATTAAGAGGTTTTGTTTTTGTAAAATGCTGGATAATTCGGTGCAGTGTCAAAACAGGATAGACGGGAATATTCACAACAGACGCTTCATTGGCAGAAAATTCCGGAACAAAAATTTGAGAGCCGGTAATTTTTTTAGCAAACAGTGCCAAAAGAAGCACACCTTTTGTAGGTCGTAAGGTTCCATCAAGGGATAATTCCCCATAAAAAAATTGTTTTTTCAAATCAAAAACAGTATTTTCTGGCAATTGTTCACTAGCTATAAGAATGCCGACGGCAATCGGCAAATCATACGCCGCACCATCTTTGGGAATATCAGCGGGAGCCAGGTTGACGGTAATTTTTTTCGGGGGAAAATCAAAACCACTGTTAATAATTGCTGTTTTTACCCGCTCACGCGCTTCTTCGACTGCTTTACTGGCTAGTCCCACGATGGTAAATCCGGGAAATCCTGCTGTCGCCACATCCACTTCAACGTCAATAGGAATTGTAGTTAGTCCGATATTGGCAGTAGAACGGATTTTTGTCAACATGTTATTTCTTATAGTATACACCGCCTCGCTCGAAGATTTGTCCTGATAATTGTAAAAGCGATACGGCCGCGCCGATTTCAGCAATTGGTTTGTTGAGTTTCCGCGCAAGCTGATCAATAGTCAGCGGTTCATTTGAAATAAGCTGTATGAGCGGATCATTACTTTGTTCCGTTTGCATCATGTCTCCCAACCACATAATTGCCTGGCCACTGGCAATCAAGTGATTAGTTCCTTCGGAAACACGACTGGTAAGGGGGCCAGGGACTGCATACAATTTCCGTTTTAATTTGACTGCCCAGTTTGCGGTGATGAGAGAACCGCTTTTGAGTCCTGCTTCGATGATATAGACATCTTTTGAAAGAGCAGCGACAATTCTGTTTCGAACTGGAAATGTCCAGAGAGTTGGCCGCTGTGTTTGCCATTCTGATAATAAAATTCCATCATGAGAAACAATCGCCTCAGCAAGTTTTTTGTCTTCTGGCGTGAGGATTGTATCAATACCCCAACCAAGAACTGCAATGGTTTTCCCTCCATTTTCTACACACACCCGGTGTGTGTATTGGTCGACACCGCGCATAAATCCCGAGACAATCGTTTTCTTTTCAAAAACAAGTTTCGGGACAAGCATATCTATGACGCGTTTGCCGTATTCCGTTATCTGCCGCGATCCGACAATTGCAACGCAGTTTTTAAAAAGTACCGTTGTAGGTTTTCCGATAAAAAATAATTGTTTCGGAGGATTGGGAAGATCAGACAATTGCGGAATGTCTTGTGATTTCATACTCATAGCGTAGCATAATTTGTGTTAGAATAGCTCATAGAATGCTCAACTTCTTTTTTTCACTACTGTCGCACGATTTAGGGATTGATTTAGGGACTGCAAATACCCTTGTGTATGTCAAAGGGAAAGGTATTCTTATTCGTGAACCATCAGTGGTTGCTCGCCATAAAAAAACAAAACAGGTGGTTGCCATTGGCCGCGAAGCCAAAAAAATGTTAGGGAAAACGCCTGATACCATAGAAGCCATACGACCTTTGAAAGATGGAGTTATTTCAGATTTTGATGCAACTGCTGCAATGCTCAAGTATTATATTGGCATTGTTCATGAACATCCCAAAACACGATTTTTACCCAATATTCCACGACCAAAAGTTGTCATCGGTATTCCTTCGGGAGTTACAGAAGTTGAACGAAGAGCCGTCCAGGAAGCAGCCATTATGGCAGGAGCTCGGGAAGCGTATCTTATTGAAGAGCCGATGGCAGCAGCCATTGGAGCTAAACTTCCGATTCAAGAGAGCTCCGGTAGTTTTATTTGTGATATTGGCGGAGGGACAACAGAGATTGCAGTTCTTGCACTAGGAGGAATTGTTGTGAATCGCAGTATTCGGATTGCAGGAGATGAAATGGATGATGCAATAGTTACATTTATTCGGGTCAAGTATGGCATATTAATTGGAGAACCCACCGCAGAGGCAGTGAAAATTGCTGTTGGAAGTGCGTATCCGGTTGGAAAAGGCGACAGGCAGGCAGTTGTGCGGGGTAGAGATATTGAAACAGGACTCCCACGATCTATTCGCGTGTCTGAATCCGAAATACGAGAAGCACTGGCTCCCATCATTCAAGAAGTTATTGAAGCAATTAGTGAGACTATGGAAGAAACTCCCCCTGAACTCGTCGGCGATATTTTGGAGCATGGAATCGTTCTTGCTGGCGGTGGGTCACTGATTCGAGGAATTGATAAATTGATTGCTACCGAAACAAAAATGCCGGTGTGGATTACTGAAGATCCGCAAACAGCTGTTGTCCGAGGATGCGGAAAACTTCTTGATGATGCGGAACTTTTACGACATGTTAAAGTCGCCCAACGAAAAGTATGAAATTTTTTGCAACTATTATTTCTCGACTACTTGATCCATTCCTCGTATTTTTTTCTCTCATGATCATGGCTTCTCTTCAAGGTGGAGCATCGGGAAAAGAGTTACTATCTACTCTTTTTGTCATTGTTGTAGGAATACTTGTTCCACCGGTGTCCCTTTTACTATGGGCAGTTCGGACAAAAAAGGTAACGAATTGGGATGTGAGTAATCGCCGGCAGCGTGTCTGGGTATTTTTGATATTTTCCCTTTTTCTTTTTATTGATATGTTTATTATCAAGTCACTTCACAATGAAGAACTATTACGATTTTTCATTGTGTGTCTCGTGTCGTTTGTCGGCACGTTTTTCATAACCCTTTTTTGGAAAATATCTGGACACTTAAGCACTCTTGCCATCGCCATTGGCATGATCTTGCATTGGTATGGATTTTTATGGTTACCACTTCTTCTCCTTCTTCCCATCCTTTGTTGGTCGCGAGTTATTTTAAAACGCCATACTCTTGCACAAACCATTGGAGGAAGTATCTACGGGTTACTGGTTGTGTATATAGCTGCTACAATGGGATTTGTATGAAATTTGGCAGCGCTTTTTCTGAAAATCTATCAGTAGAACGGAAACGGAAAAGATGGTTTTCTAAGGGTGAGCCGGGATGGTGGTCTGGATCAGGGAGGTTTCTTCTCTTTACTCTTTTATTTCTTTTTATCATGTTTATTTTATTCTTAAGGCTGTTTGATTTAACTATTGTCAATGGCTATCAGTATCGCGAATTGTCCGATTCCAATAGGACGCGAGAAATTATCCGTCATGCGCCTCGTGGAATTTTATACGATCGAACAGGAAAACCACTGGTTGAAAATACCCCTCTTGAGGAATATCGGTACAGGCGTACATATCTCTATTCTGAATCTACTGCGCATGTGGTTGGATATATCAATGAACTGACATCTTCTGAACTTGCGAGTGAATTTTATAGCCTTCGAGGATATCGAATGGGTGATCAAATAGGACGGGTGGGAACAGAAGATGTATTTGAAGAACAGCTTCGCGGTCGGGATGGAAAGGAACTCGTCGAAGTAGACGCAACAGGAACTATTCTTCGAACCATTGGAAGAAATCCAGAACTTAGTGGCGAATCCGTCATGTTGTCTCTTGATGCAAATTTGTCTCAGGCAGTAGAGCGCGCGTTTCCGAAAGATAAAAAAGGAGCTGTTATTGTTTCCAAGCCTTTAACAGGAGAAATACTTGCGATGTATTCCAGCCCCTCATTTTCACCAAACGTATTTACTGGAGGGATGAATGAGGAGCAATATAAAACACTGACGAACGATCCTGACTTGCCATTGTTAAACCGTACTATCGGCGGTGTGTATCCACCAGGGTCTACATTTAAACTCGTCACCGCACTGGCCGCTCTTGAGGAAAATGTGATCACTTCCTCAACTGTTGTAGAAGATACAGGAGTTATCACTATTGGTCAGTTTACATTTCCGAATTGGTATTTTAAACAGTATGGGAAAACAGAAGGCATGGTTGATATTACCCGCGCATTACAACGAAGTAATGATATTTTTTTCTATAACATCGGAGAAAAACTTGGAATAACAAAGCTTGGGTTTTGGGCAAAAGCAATTGGAGTGGGAAAACCGCTTGGCACTGAACTTGCTGGTGAAGTTGGTGGTCTTATGCCTGATCCAAAATGGAAAAATGATCGTTTCCAAACACCACAGGATCTGGAAGCAAGAAGTAACGAATGGTATTTGGGAGACACCTACCATGTTTCAATTGGTCAGGGATATCTTCTCACAACACCACTCCAAGTAAATGCGTGGACAAATGTGATTGCAAATGGAGGAACTGTATGTAGGCCAACGATAAAGAAAATTGAAAGTGGAAAACAGAAAAAAGACATGTGTAGAGATTTACATATAAAGAAAGAAACAATTGAGTTAATCACAATTGGGATGAAAAAAGCGTGCGAATCAGGAGGGACCGGGTGGCCATTATTCGGATTCAGAATACCGGTTGCGTGTAAAACGGGAACAGCGGAATTTGGAGATCCACAAAACAAAACTCATGCGTGGTTTACTGCATTTGCTCCACTTGTGGACCCCGAGATTTCTGTCACTGTTTTAGTCGAAGGAGCGGGAGAAGGAAGCGATGTTGCTGCTCCGGTTGCAAAAAAGATTTTTGAGGAATGGTTCTCTCGATGAAGAATAAAAGAATTATCATTATTGGCGCTGGCCCTTGTGGGCTCGGTGCGTTGTGGCAATTAAAGAAACTTGGATACACGAATATATATCTGTATGAACAGTCAAGTCATGCAGGAGGTGTTTCTTCAACGCACGTTGATTCCAAAAGGTTTATTTGGGACAGTGGTGGACATGTCATTGGGTCAAAAAATAAAGGTTTTTTGAAGGAAATACAAAAACTGTATACCGATCCACTTGAGTGTCATGTTCGTAATGCATGGGTGCACATGGGAAGAGCAATGGTTCCGTATCCTATTCAATATCATGCGGACGGATTTACCCGTAAGGTCCATTTTCTTTCCCCAGAGATCTCGTTTTATCATTGGGTAATTGCGTCGTTTGGAAAAAAAATAGCTCAATCGTTTTTCCTTCCATTTAATAGAAAACTTTGGAAATATCCATTGACCAAAATGTCAATCACATGGATACAAAGGAAGATTCCTCAACATCCAAAAACACATACAGGTAATAAATGGGGAGCAAATGCCTCTTTTTATTATCCATCTCAAGGAGGCATAGGAAGTCTGTGGAACAAGATAGCAGATGGATTAAGATCATATATTTCTTTTAACAAACGCGTTATTGCTATTGATGCGAAAAACCATACACTTGTGTTGTCTGACGGTTCAAACACTACTTATGATGTATTGCTTTCGACCATTCCACTTCCTCATCTTACGAAAATAATAAAAGGAATTGCTTTTCCCGGAGTGTTGGTATTACCGTATGTTGGGGTAGCTGTTGTGGGTGTTGGTATACGAGGGACGCCACCAGATGGACTAAAAAACTGTCATTGGATGTATATTCCAGATTCCAAGATTCCATATTTTCGTGTGAGTGTTTATTCCAATTACGGAGTTGGCAATGCGCCACAAGGAACATGGTCGCTTCTATTTGAAACGACCACTGATCCAAAAACGAAAATAGATAAAGAAAACTTTATAAAGACGACGCTTGCACATGCACGATTACAAGGATTGATTCCAAATGATTCAAAGATCATCAGTACGTTTTTTCATCACGAACCATTTGGATATCCGACGCCTGTTATTGGTCGCGATACGATTCTTTCGAAAATAAGTATGCTTCTTGAAAAGAGTGACATTTTTTCTCTTGGGCGATTCGGATCATGGAAGTATGAAGAAGGAAATATGGATGATGTATGGATGCAGGGAGTAGCATGGGCAAAAAAAAGACGACGATTTTCTGATATAATTATTTAGTATTCATAGTATGAAGCATATAAAGAGATATATTTATAAATCAGCTGGAGGTGATATTCCTTATGTTCGGATAGGGCGTGGTACGCCCATGTTTCTGATCCTTGGATTTAATTCCGACATCGACAAGTTTATTCCGCTGGTTGAATATTTAGCAAAATATTTTGAAGTCATCATGCCGGAACTACCAGGCATCGGATGCAAAGCAACGTTTGGAAAAGAAAAATTTGTTGTCCGCGAGTATGCACAGGTCTATGGTGATATGCTTCGTAAGCTACATCTGTCTTCCTATATCCTCGGTGGATTTTGTCTGGGCGGAATCATTACGATTGAAATGCTCAAACAGGGGATTGTTCCCAAAGCGGTTCTTTTGTTTGAAACATTTACAAACGGATCAATGATCCGGCCTTTGTGGTTTCAACGGCCTCTTCTTCCGCTGGTTCGTTTGGCACATACGAGTACGTGGTTGCGGTCAAAATTCACATCAATACTTGCAAATAGACCTCTTATTGAACGATTTGTGCGTATTGCTTTTTGGAATCGAAAGGATCTCGATGAAGTGGTCCCTTATCAAGCACGGGTCATTACAATGATGAATGCACACGCTGTTATTGATGTGTTAAATGAAGTATTAACATTTGACTTATTTTCCGGGAAGAAAATATATGCATGGGATATTCCCACTATTTCTGTCTGTATTACGCATGATCCGATGTTAGATATGGATGCATCATATGAAGAACTAACAAAACATTTTTCACGAATCTCGCGGATATATGTTGATTTTGATGATCATGCACCACGAGGACCAATGTCAAAGAAACAAGTAGAACAACTTGTAAAAGATGTTATCCCCGCGATAACCAACGTTTTATAGTTTGTACAAAAAGAAGTGAAAAGCTTTGAAAAACATATTTCCATTTTTTTCCCGTTTGACCAATGCTTTTTTCCCGATAATGGATAATAGAACAATTTCTAAGAAAGTACGATTTCCATCCATGTGAACGAATTTGTTGAAACAAATATTCTTCTTCTCCGTAGAGGAAAAATGCAGGATCAAACCATTGTTTGGTTGGAAGGATTGTAGATTTCGCCATAAGACATCCTGCATTGAGAATAGAAACCCGATGTGGATGAGGAAATAAAATAATAGATTTTTTCTTTATGGAAGACACAATTTTTTCTAACCAGTATTCGCTTGTTCCAATGATTGAGTATCTGCTTTTCATATGGATGATGGTACCGGCTCCATTTATTTGTTCTGGTCCTACTGCGCCTACTGCCGGATGGGTGTTGAGAAAAGAGACCATTGTTTTGATTGCATGAGTGTTTATTTTTGTATCTGGATTTAATAGCAATATGTATGTTCCTTTTGCTTTTGCGAGTCCGATATTATTTCCTTGTCCAAATCCGTGATTGATTTTTTGAGGGAAAAGTTTTACCCATGGGTAGCGTGAACGGATGATTTTTACCGTTGTATCTTTTGAGACATTGTCTATGATAAATACTTCATGAGAAATTGACCCCAGTGATTTTTTGAGCGAAGAAAGACATGTGTCTATGTCAGCAGCTGAATTCCATGTGACAATGATAACAGAAAGAATCGGTTTTTTCATATCTATATTTGTATGGTTGCAACAAGAATCCGGTGATCAGAGCCGTAGCGTTTTTTTGTAAGAAGATGGGATTGGACTAAAAACGTTTTCGGAACAAGAATGTGATCGAGTTGGAGAAGCGGGCGATTAACAAATGAGGTTGATTTTCCTCGAAAAATGTTCACTAAATGTTCCTTTTTAAAAAGTTTTTCAAATGATGCACGTTCATCAAGAAGATAGTCAAAACGGGTAAATCCACGAAGCCAGCCAGTTAAACGATTAAACAGTTTGCTGTCAACAACATTATAGTCGCCGCAGTAAATGGTTGGAATTGTCTTGTGTTTAACTTTTCGTACGAGCGTTTTGAATTCCTGAACTCTGTCGCTTGTTCCTATAGCGCAGGAAAGACGGGTATTTGTTATCTGTATTTGTTTTCCTTTGACTTTGAGTCGAACAGCAATGACATGATGCATTTCTTCAAAATGGACAAACGCTGCGTACAGTCTCGTCAGAATAGAGTTGTGATGCGCATAATCATATTTGAATTTTTTTACAAAAATTGGTTTTTGTTTCGTCATGATCAAAATATACATGTGCTTTTCCAAAGGATGGTTATGTTTTGATTCAATACAAGAGTTGATAGTATATCCAGGAATTGTGGAAAGCCATTGTTTGTTAAGACGAGAAACTTCCTGAAGGCAAACAACATCGGGATGAAGCGAAAGAATATAGCGCATTCCTTGTTTGATTTTTCTTCTATTACTGAGATTTACATTCCAGGAAATGATTCGCATAGTGTACTATTGTACTATATGCCAAACGACCTGCGCTACTGGATTGGTTTAAGTGCGTTTCCGGGGATAGGTCCCGTACGGTTTGAACTTCTTCGAAATTATTTTGGAACGGTTGAGGCAATTTGGAATGCACCAGAAAAAAAGTTGTTTGATGTCAATTTGCCAAAAAATCTTGTTGCTGATTTCTGCTCATTTCGAAAAACATTCGATAGCACTTCGTATAGTGAACGATTGAAAAAAGAACATATTGGTGTTGTTACGATCGATGACTCCCGGTATCCGAAATTGTTAAAAGAAATTAGTGATCCGCCGTTTCTTTTGTACGTAAAAGGGAAGAAAACCGACCAACCTATTGATATGGAAAAAACAATTGCAATTGTTGGTACCAGGGAAGCGACTTCGTATGGCATCACCATAACAAAACAATTCGTACGGGAATTAGTCTCTGCGGGATTTACCATCATTTCTGGTATGGCATATGGTATTGACGCGGTGGTGCACGAAGAAACCATACGATGTAACGGGAAGACGATTGCGGTACTTGGATGTGGCGTTGATATCTGTGCACCACAAAGCAATATACATATATATAGGAAGCTTGGGCTTGAGGGATATGGTGCAGTGGTGTCTGAAATGCCTCTTGGACTTCGGCCCAAAAAAGGGTTATTTGTTGCAAGAAATAGAATTATTAGTGGGCTTGCCCGTGGAGTTGTCGTTATTGAGGGGGAGAAAGATAGCGGGACACTGATTACCGCAAGAAACGCTGGTGAGCAAGGTCGCGATGTCTTTGCAGTTCCGGGGCCTGTGACAAGTGCAACAAGTCACGGAACCGCCTCACTTCTTAAAAACGGTGCGATACTTGTGGAAAGCGTGCATGATATACTAGAACACATATGACGCTCATTATTGTTGAATCACCCACCAAAGCAAAGACACTTTCGAAGTTTTTAGGCAAGGATTATCAGATAGAAGCAACCATGGGGCATATTCGGGATTTGCCGAAGGCAGCGCTTGGGGTTGACGTGGAACACGGGTTTACTCCCAGTTACCTCATTCCAAAAGACAAGAAAAAACATGTTGGAGAATTGTTGGCGATTGCAAGAAAAGCAGATACGGTCATTTTAGCAACAGACCCTGATCGTGAAGGAGAAGCAATTGCCTGGCACATGGCAACGATTTTAACTGATGGCATAGAAAAGAAAAAACTGACTAAAAAAACAGAAAAAAAGATAGAAACATTCAAGCGTATTACGTTTCATGAAATTACCAAGTCTGCTATTGATGATGCGCTTGCTCATCCGGGAGTTATTGATACAAAACTTGTTTCAGCGCAGCAAGCAAGGCGCATACTTGACCGGCTAGTTGGGTATAAACTTTCTCCTATTTTATGGCAGAAACTTTCCAAACGGTGGCTATCAGCAGGGCGTGTGCAATCTGTTGCTGTCAGGCTTTTAGTTGAGAGGGAGAGGGAAATTGAAAAATTTACAAAAGAACCGTACTGGACAATCGAGGGTGATTTTTCAGGGCCCATTACTGCTCAACTTATTTCCCATAATGAAGAAATATATGAAAAGCAGATTATCCTTCAGCTATTTGATGGGAAATATACCACGACGTCATCGACAATAATTTCAGAAGATCAGGCAAATGCAATTATTGAGGATTTGAAGAAACCATACACAGTGAGTGCTGTTGAGAAGAAAGAAATTTCTAGAAATCCGAGTCCTGCATATACCACGAGCACCTTGCAGCAGGATGCAGGACGACGCTTATATTTTTCTTCGAAAAAAACCATGCAACTGGCACAGAAATTGTATGAAGAAGGAATCATAACGTATCACCGGACAGATAGTCTGAATTTATCAACGAAGTTTATTAGCGAAGCAAGAGAGTATATAGCAAATACATTTGGAAAAAAATATATTCCTGCGAGCGCCCGTGTATACCATACAAAATCAAAAGTTGCTCAAGAGGCGCACGAAGCAATTAGACCAACAGATGTAACCTTTCTTGAAGAAACGCTCAAAAATAACCCAGAGTTTAATCATGATCATGTCAGATTATATGAGATTATTTGGAAGAGGGCTATTGCTTCTCAAATGGAAAAAGCATTATTTGATTCAACCGCAATTGCAATTACCAGTTCCAATGCCTATGTGTTCCAAGTGCAAGGATCTGTCATTATGTTTGA
>CAYRFA010000011.1:0-14340 GCA_964423435.1 uncultured Gammaproteobacteria bacterium
ACACAGAGGCAACAGTATAAACGGTTTGTTTTTTTAATTTTAAATGGAATGGTCCACGTTTCCGATAATGACGTTTTCGTTGCATACTAACCAGTATAGAAACAAATCAGCGGAATTTCAATGATAGTCAGTAAACAATGTGTGTGATGTACTAAATGTGGTTATGAATTAAAAAATTGAAGTAAATACTTGAATTAGTTTCTGGTGCGTTTGAGTCATTTTTTCTAAAGCTCTTTGTGCAGCATTTTTTCCAGAGTTAACCAAAAATAAATCTTTGCCCGCATAACGAATCATTTCCGACATATATTTCGCTATGTCCCTACTAGCATTTTCTGCATCAATAAACAACAAATCAACTCCTCCAAAACTGTCAAAAGGAACCAATTTTTGTCCAAGACTCAATCTTTTCTCAGGATGTTTCATATCTATTTGTTGATTGCGAATCATCTCCCATTGTTTCTTTGCTGCAGAAAAATCTCTTAACACTATATTAGGTAACGCAGACATGAATCGAATACGACTACGTATTTCGTCAAGTTGCATTGCTTTTTCCCAAAAAGTATCCGCATCAGGAGAAACATAAAACATATTTCTATCATCTAGTACTATTGACAAGCTCATTCTATTTTTTATCCCCGTTGTTTCCGTAAGGTGGTGAATAAAATTCCGCGCAATTTGTTTACTGGTTTCATTCGTAAAGCCAAAAGACCCAATATCAACAAAACCACATTTTTTTATCAGGGGAATACATTATATGATTGATTTCTGGATCAAGATTTATTAACCCCCTCTTTTTTAATGCCCATACAAGATGAGATGAACTTTGAAGCGCATCTATTCCTTCAATATATCCTTGTGATGAACCTGCTGGATCAAAGCAATCTCCGATTGAACGATAGATAGTCGGATTATCAATTCCTTCAGCATGAGAAACAATGGACGCATGAATCCAACGCTCATCCTTTTGCATTCTTTTTGCCTGTTCAACAAGCATTGTTGTTGTCACTACTAATTTTGCTTGCGCAGTTGCGCCGGATGAAAAAGGAAAATATTCAGTTGCGCCGGTGGATTGATTAATTAATGCGTATCCAAATAAATTGGGTGTTTCGATTGTTACTCCATTGGCCGCCTGTTCGTGGATTCCAGCTGACAAAACTTCAGATATTAATGTCCTCGTTCTTGAGGTTTTCATAAATGCTAATTCAAAATACTTACCTAAATAATCTGGTTGATTTTTGATCAGATTTATTACGCCCAGCTCACTGTCCTCGATCATTGGTTCTCTTCTTATTCTTAATCCCAATCCTGGATGTCCATTATCAGCTAACGAGAGGTATCCTATATCTCTTCCATCGGTCTTCGCTATACATTCCTGTACTTTTAAAACACTGATTTCTTTTGGAGGGTCACGAAAGAAGGAATCTGCATTTAGTTCAACAGCTTCTATCATATATAAAGTATACCTCTAAATAGATAATAATTCATAGGAATTTCAATGAACCTTTAGAACCTTTGTATCTTTCAGTCGTCTAAATATATACGAGAGTTGGTTTAGTTTCATAAACCGTAGGACCGTTAGTATTTGTCGAGGTCTAAAGAAAAACTCTCGAAATGCTTGAGACTGCGCTTTTGCAAGGGTCTCTTTATCAATTGTGGGTGGTACCCATGAAACTTCAAAATAGGAATGAATGTGCCAATTTACTTTATTTTTAAACTTCAGTTCATCCCATAAAGCAGAGCCTGGAATGACATCGAGAGTCAAAAATTGCGCTTTATCCAAAGGGATTCGTTTTGCAAAATTAATAGTATTGCGGATAGTATCTTTTGTTTCACCAGGAAGACCGAAGATGAAAAACCCTTGCGTCACAAGTCCGACTTTATGTGCGAGTCGCACTGCTTTTTCAATAGTCTCAAGAGACTCCAATTTATGGATATTTGCAAGTATTTCTTGATTTCCTGATTCAATGCCAAATGCAACAGCGTAACAACCAGCTTTTTTCATAAGTTTGAGAAGTTTCTCATCTACCCGATCAGCCCTAATTCCGTTTGGTGTACTCCATGCAACGTTAATTTTTCTTCGCAAAATTTCTTTACATACTCCTTCAGCGTGATCTCGTTTCAATGTGAAGTTATCATCTTCCATTTGAATTTCTTTAATTCCTTTCTCGTTTACGAGATATTCAATTTCATCAACAACCTCTTTTGGATTTCTATATCGAAGTCGCCGTTTCCACAAAAGTGGTGATGCACAAAATTTGCATTCATATGGGCATCCTCGGGTTGTCATAATGGGAGCAATAGGAAAATATTTGACGACTCCTCCATGCGGGGCTTTTTGATAAAATCGCGGGTCTATTTGATCCCAATCGGGCATAGGAATTGACGAAAGATCAGCAACGAATGGAGCATCAATAAATTTTTTTGTATATCTACTGATAACCCCTGGAATCTGAATATCTTTTTTTGATGTTCCCTTGCAAATAAGTTCAACGAGCTTAAATAACGTTTCTTCTCCTTCTCCAACAACAATATAATCTGCATTGGTTTTAACCAGTGTTAACTTTGGAAGTGTTGAGGCGTGAGGTCCACCAATGATAACTATTTTTCCTACTTTTTTCAGTCGTTTTGACAGGTCAATGGCTTTTAGAAAGTAATACGAAAGAACGGAAATGCCCACAATCTGCACATGTTTCACCTGTTTGACTATTTCTTTGTTATCAAGTCCTAAATTGAGTCCGTCAACAATAGTACATTCAATATGCTTGCTTTTCAAATACGACGCTAGATACCCAATGCCCAAAGGCGGAGTGATGAGATGTGTATCGTACTGAGGACGAGTAATAGCGACTCGAATTTCATTTGGCACCTTCATAAACGTAGTAATTATACCATCCATGCCTTATAATACGATGTCTTATGGATATCAGAAATGTCGCAATTATCGCCCATGTTGATCACGGGAAAACAACCCTCGTGGATGGCATGCTCAAACAAACCCATACCTTCAGGGAAAACGAAGCTGAAATGGGACAAACCACTATTCTAGATAGTAATCCTCTGGAACGGGAAAAAGGTATCACAATACTTGCGAAAAATACTTCCGTCATGTACAAAGATACAAAAATTAACATTATTGATACCCCGGGTCATGCAGATTTTTCAGGGGAAGTTGAACGGACCATCAACATGGCTGATGGAGCTGTGCTTGTTGTAGATGCAGCGGAAGGACCGCTCCCGCAAACACAGTTTGTCTTGAAAAAAGCATTGGAGCAGCAACTCAAACTTATTGTTGTTGTCAATAAAATTGACCGGAAAGATGCACGGGTAGATGAGGTGGTACGAGAAATAGAAGAACTTTTTTTACATCTTGCTACCAATGATGATGATCTTACGTATCCAGTTATCTATGCTATTGGAAGAACGGGAAAAGCGTGGGATCCATATCCAGAGGATATGAATGCTCCTGGTGATTTAACACCGCTTTTTGAAGCAATTCTTAAAATTGTTCCCCCACCAAAAGCTGACACTGAAAAATCCACTAAAATGTTGGTATCAACACTAGACTTTGATGATTATAAAGGCACATACGCAATCGGAAAGCTGTTGCAAGGAACGATAAAACCGCATCAGTCCATACTCCTTCTTGAAGAAAATAAAAAGATTGGCCAATATAGAATTGAACAAGTGTTTACGAGCGTTGGACTGAAACGTGTTGAAACAGATGAAGCACAAACTGGAGATATTATTGCAGTTACCGGAATTGCTGATATCGCAATCGGTCTTACCATCACAGATCCTTCTGATCCAACTGGATATCCAGTCATAAAACTTGAAGAACCAACACTCAAAATTCTGGTTTCAGCCAATACGAGTCCGTTTGCAGGACGAGAAGGAAAATTCTGTACTGCTCGTCAGATACATGCACGGCTTTTGAAAGAAAAACAGACCAATATCGGTATTAACATTACATCAAATCCTCAGGGAACAGGATTTATCGTAGCCGGACGCGGAGAACTCCATTTAGCTATTCTTCTTGAAAACCTTCGAAGAGAAGGCTATGAAATGCAAGTGGGAAAACCAGAAGTCATACTTAAAGAAATTGACGAAGTAACTCATGAACCATTTGAGGAAATAACCATTGAGATTGATAATGCCTTTGTTGGTGTTATTTCCGAAGAATTAGGAAAAAGAAAAGCTGAAATGCTTGACACATTCACATCTGACAGAGGGGTGACCCGCATGGTTTATAAAGTATCAAGCCGAAATCTTCTTGGGTTTCGAGGAGATATCATGACAAAAACTCGCGGAAACGGCATCTTTTCGACACATTTTATCGGGTACTTCCCGCTTTCTCCTCATGTTCCAAAACTTCGAAATGGCGTTCTTGTTGCTTTTGAAGGAGGAAAATCAACGGGGTATGCGCTGCAGACCGTGCAAGAACGGGGGAAAGCATTTGTCGGTCCGGGAATTGGCGTGTATGCCGGTATGATTATTGGCCTTAATACCCGACAGGATGACATTGAAATTAACGTCTGTAAAATCAAAAAACTTACCAACATTCATTCGGCAAATGCTGATATTGCTATTCAACTGGATCCGCCAACTGTTTTTTCTCTGGAACAGTGTTTGGATTTTGTTGAGGAAGACGAACTGTTGGAAATTACACCGCTTTCTTTGCGTCTTCGGAAAAAATTCTTAACTTCCCAAGAACGCAGCCGTGTCGGTCGAGGTCTTGATGCAAAAGTTTGATTACACTTCTAATATAACTGGGACTATGAGGGGTTGGCGGCCGGTTTCTTTCTTAAGAAATCCCTGCAGATTATCTTCAATATTTTCACGCATAAAACGCCAATCCATTGGATGACCATGCCGTACCCGAAGTGATTCGTTTACTACTTTCTTTGCTCTTTTAAGAAGTTCTCCGGATTCTTTTATATAAACAAAACCCCTTGAGATAATATCCGGTTCACTGGTTACCCGTCCGGTTGATTTTTCAACAGGGACGACAACCACAACGATTCCTTCGTTAGCAATGGTTTGTCTATCCCGAAGAACAACACTTCCCACATCCCCCACCCCTAACCCATCTACCATGATATTTTCAAGCGTAATGTGCTGAGCTATTTTTGGAGGAACTCCTAATTTAAACTCAAGTATGTCCCCCTCTTCTGGCATAAGAATTTGTTGTTTTTTATATCCGCATTCCATGGCAATGGTTCGGTAATTCATCATGTGCCGGTAGGTTCCTCCCACCGGGAAAATATATTGCGGTCCCACTGCTGCAAGAAGAAGCATTTGATCTCCCTGGCTTCCATGTCCAGACACATGGAGATCTTCTGTGATTGTGGTATAGGATACACGCGCACCCGTTCTGTAAATTTGATCAATAACTGTATTCATGCTGTTTTCGTTTCCAGGAATTGGATCAGCGCTGTACATGACCGTATCTCCTTCAGAAATCGTCACAAACATGTGATTGTCATTTGCCATACGGGTTAAAGCGGATTCCGGTTGTCCCTGGGCTCCGGCAACAATGAGAAACATTTTTGATGATGGCATTTTTTTCAAGTCGCGGTCCCTGACAATCATGTCGCGGGGAAATTTCATATATCCGAGACTGACTGCTTCTTCTACATTTTTATTGACGCTTCTTCCAAAAAATGCTATTTTTCGATTGTTTTTGAGTGCAATATCAATAGCAAGCTGTATACGGGAAATGTTTGAGGATTGCGTGGTAAACAAGAATTTCCCCGGACACATCGCAAGCTCCTTTTCAATTGCGTCTCTGATTTTTTGTTCTGATGGAGTAAACCCTATCCGCTCACTTCCCAAACAGTCTGTCAGCATACAGAGAACTCCCCGATTCCCCACTGCGTTTATTTTTTCTATTTCTGATTTTTTCCCGTCAAGAGGATCAAAATCAAATTTGAAATCACTCCCGTGATAAAAAATACCAAGCGGCGTTTCAATGACAAGGTGTGACGTATCAGGAACAGAATGCGTCATTCTGATAAATGATATTTTAAACGGTCCAAGGGTAATGGTGTCCGTAAATTGCATTGCCTTGACGCGTACATGCAATTTTGCTTCTTTCAGTTTCACATTGGCAAATGCTGCTGCTAAGGGAGGTGCAAGCAGCGGAATATTTCCCAGTTTTGGATAGATATACGGAATTGCTCCGATATGGTCATCGTGCCCATGCGTAAACACAAGTCCTCGGATGTATTGTTTTTTGTCCGCTAAATACCTCGTATCAGGAATAACCAGATCTACTCCATACATGTCTGCATCAGGAAATCCGATGCCGCAATCAACAAGTAAAATATCACGAACGAGTCCATCATACCGAAGCTCATAGGCAAACATGTTTTTGGTCACGTTACCAGATCCTCCGATGGGAATAATACGGATGGATTCTTTCCCTGTTTTTGGCCTTCCAAACCCAATAAATTGCTGCGCTTTGCTCATAAATGATTGTTTTTGTGCTGGCTCTTGTTTTGTTGGAGTATTTGGATTTATTCTCGGTGGTTTGTTTCCGCGATAACCCCATGGTTTTTTTTGACCATGTTGTTTTTGTTGATAAAATTGTTTATTCATATTCTCTAAATAGTCTTAATAAATTGTCTAAATTTTTCTAATGATAGAAAGGTATATGTATTAAAATGCATCTCCTTAGCTGTCTGAATATTATCTTTTCGATCATCTATTAACAGACACTCTTGTGGGGTCACATGTATATCATCTAATACATCTTGAAAAGCCTCTTTATCTGGTTTCTTATGACCAGTTTGATTAGAAATATATGCTTTCCTAAAGATAGTATACAACTCTCGCTCATAATTGAAATCGCTATGAATGTCTATGGTATTAGTAAGAGCAACTACAGAATATCTGCTGCTTAATTGTTTCACTATTTCTACCATCTGTTCATCTATGATGGCTATCTGTGCATACTTTTTTATATACTGCTCTTTCAAATCCTCAATAGAAAAATCAATATTATATTTAGATTTCAATAATTTAAATACTTGTTCATAATGAATTTTTCCTATCCGCCAATCGTCACGAATTTTCGCATATTCTTTTTCTGCTACTGATAAAGGAATATTAAATGTATCAGCAAGAAGTTGAGGAGTAATGATTGTTTTATGTTTAAGCAGAACGCTACCTATATCAAAAATAAGTGTGGTAATCATTAATAACTTTCTACAAATTCCTTAATATTGCTTTCGGTAATATGAAATGTTGTTCCTTTTCCTTCAACAATCATCCGTGCAACTTTTCTGCACACATCATTGATTGTCCGCTCGATACTTCTGATACCTGCGTCATATCCAAGAGGTCGAATGAGTTTTGGCCAGATGGTATCATCAATCGTCAGATTTTCTTTTGTGAGTCCCGAGGCGCGTAATAATTCCGGCATAACATAGTCTTTAGCAATTGTTATCTTCTCCATATCTGAATACGACGGCATTTGAATTACTTCTAATCTGTCGAGCACTGCTGTTGAAATATTTGCAGTGTTATTGGCTGTTGCGACAAACAATACTTCAGACAGATCAAAGGGAAAATCCAAATAATGATCGGTAAATGCTTGATTTTGCTCCGGGTCCAATAGCTCAACAAGTACTCCCATGATGTCTCCCCGCGCATGTTCGGCAACGCGATCGACTTCGTCAAGAAGCATCACGGGATTTTTACTTCCTGCATAGCGAAGACCTTTAAGAATAAGGCCAATTTCCGCATCAGGCCTGACCCGCGATTGACCTCTAAGATCTAGTGCATCAGATAATCCTCCAAATGCAACGCGGATGAATTTTCGTCCCATTGCATCAGCGATGGATTTAGCGAGTGTCGTTTTCCCAGTTCCGACAAGTCCAATAAGACAAAGAATTGGGGCTCTTCGGGCAAGCATGCCGTGTACGAGTCCAGTTTCACCGTTTTTCAATGCTTTTTCTTCAATTCCTTTTTGTTGTTGTAATTTTAATACCGAAAGATACTCGAGAATTTTGTCTTTCACAGACTGCATACCGAAATGATTATGATCAAGCATGTCTTTAGCGCGGACCAAATCTATTGCATCCTGTGTCCGCTCGTTCCATGGGAGATTCACGATCCAATCAATGTAGTCAAATAGTTGTTCAATGTGCACCTGAGCTGCAATATCTTGCTGCAACCGTTCAATTTCTTCAAAGTAGCTTTTCACACGCAAATCGAGCTCTGGCGGGATATGCTTATCAGTGAGATTTTTACGTAAACTAGACAATCGATCAGACAGGAGAGACATATATTCATGATACCATGAATATTTAATATCGTCTTGGTCCACGGTTAAATGGTCGTCGTGGTCGATCGCTTTGCTCTCTTGGTGGCACCTTTGCTGCATCATCACCGAATAACATAGAGAGATTAACCCGTCCTTGATCGTCTATTTCAATAACCCGTACTTTTACTTTTTGGCCAAGAGCGACAACATCGCTAGGATTTTGTACAAATCCGGTGGACATCTGTGATACATGTACGAGTCCTTCTTTACCAGGAAGAATCTCAACAAATGCGCCAAACGCCATCATACGTTTTACTTCTCCCTCATATTCTTCTCCAGCTTTAACCTCATGGGTAATTCCTTCTATCCACGCAACAGCCTTATCCACTGCCTCTTGTTTAACGGAAGTTACAAATACCGATCCATCATCTTTTACATCAACAACAGCGCCTGTAATTGTCTGAATTTGTCGGATTATTTTTCCACCCGGTCCGATGATTTCTCCAATACGCTCAACTGGAATTTTAACCATTTGCACTTTCGGTGCATATTGCGATAAGGCTGGTCGAGATGCAGCAATTACTGCGTGCATTTTTTCAAGGATCATAGCGCGTGCTACTTTTGCCCGATCAAGCGCACCTTTAACTATTTCATCACCGATGCCATCAACTTTCATATCTAGTTGTATAGCGGTAATACCATTTTTGGTTCCTGCAACCTTAAAGTCCATGTCTCCACCGAAATCCTCTACCCCAACAATGTCGGTAAGAAGCACAAATTCGTTTTTCTTTTTTGGATTTGTCATGAGTCCGACGGAAATTCCAGCAACAGGCTCTTTGATGGGAACTCCTGCATCCATGAGAGCCAGTGTTGATCCGCAGGTCGACGCCATAGACGTCGATCCGTTGGATGACATAATTTCAGACACCAATCGAATAGTGTATGGAAATTCAGACTCATCAGGAATAACGGAAATCAGTGCCCGTTCCGCTAAGGCTCCGTGACCGATTTCACGTCTGCTTGGAGTGCCAACTCGTCCAGTTTCTCCCACTGAATACGGAGGCATACTATAGTGGTGAATATACCTGCGGGATTCTTCACCCATCGGGCTTTCGATGAGCTGTGCCATATCTGGTGATCCTAAAGTTGCAACAGTGAGAACCTGTGTTTGCCCTCGTTTAAACATGGCACTTCCATGAGTTCGAGGAAGAAGACCAACGTCCATGGAGAGCTCTCGTACTTCATCAATTTTTCTGTTGTCAACACGTTTCGCATGAAGAAGCACATCTTCTCGAATCCGGTTTTTAAAAATATGGTCAATTGCAGTCATGATATCAGCTATTGTATGTTCTTGTTCATATTTTTCAGCAATTACTTTGGCAAGATCCCCCATCCCTGTATCGCCGCCTTCTTTTTCTGTTTGTTTTTTAAATTGAACATCAAGTTCTTTTTTGTAATCTTTCGCAAGTTTCTTTTCAAGTTCCTCTGTTGATGGCTTTTCCTCAACAACCACCTTTTTCTTGCCAACTTCGCGGGCTAAATCATTAATACAATCAATGATTTTTTTATTGGCTTTTTTTGCTTGGTTTACTGCGTCAACCACAACGTCTTCCGGTGTCTCGCAGAATCCTCCTTCAAGCATCATGACACGATCAGCGTTTGAAGAAACAATAAAATCAAATTCGCTTAACTCTTGTTGTGGAGCAGTTGGATTAATAATGATCGTTCCTTTTTCATTTCCGTTTTCTTTAATACATCCGACACGAACTGCTGCAACTGGTCCTTCCCATGGGATTGGAGAAATGGCAATAGCAGCTGATGCTGCAACAAGCGCCAAGATATCTGGATCATTTTCACCATCAACTGAGAGGGTGGTAATGATGACCTGCACATCGTGTTTATATGTTTTTGGAAACAATGGCCGAATAGACCGATCAATGACACGACCTGCTAAGACTGCATCATCTGTTGGTCTTCCTTCCCGTTTCACCCATCTGGATCCTTTAATGCGTCCACCAGCATACAGTCGTTCAACATATTCAACGGAAAGTGGGAAATAATCAAGTGTTGTTTCCCTGCTTGATGCGGTCACTGCTGCTAAAACCATAGTATCGCCACTACGAGCAACAACCGCTGCAGAAGCTTGTTCTGCAAATCTACCTACTTCTAAGGTTATTACTGAATTTCCGATTTCAACGGACTTTTGTGTTAGCTTCATATGATCTTTCTCGCCTACCTCGGAGGGAAGAAGTATTGGAAGTGAGACAACTCGAATCTTCGATTATTGATCAAAAAAACAAGACATCACACTTCTAATGATCTTCTCACCTTCGCTTGTATGCGGAGGATAAAAATTACTTTGTTAACCCCAACTTTTTTGCTATTTCTTTATACCGGGGCTTTTCTTTGTTTTCAAGATAGTTTAAGAGCCGTCGGCGTTTGGAAATAATTCCCAAAAGTCCCCGACGAGAATGATTATCAGATGGGTTTGCTTTCAGATGTCCAACAAGTTTTTCGATGCGGCTCGTCAGAAGCGCAATCTGCACTTCAGGACTTCCGGTATCTCCTGGTTTTACCTGATATTCAGAAATGATGTGTGCTTTATCTTCACTGGGAGCTACAATAGGTTCTTCTACCTTTTTGGAAGCTTTAACAGTCTTCTTCACGGATTTTTTCTCTAGTTTTTTGACTATTTTTACCGCTTTTTTCTCGACTTTTTCAGCTTTCTTAACTGTCTTTTTGATTGTTTTTGGCATAACTATTTAATAAAAATGGAGCAGCATTCTTTGCTCCAATGTGGCTATTTTACACTATTTGAAGTGATTTTACAAGGAATGAAACATGTTAGACTAAATTTGAACTTTTGTAGATCTTTGGTTTTAACCAGTCTTCCGGGGGATTCTGAGTTTTTGGGGGAGCAATTTGCTCTTGCGGTTGTGATATAGGAGAAATATGTTCTTGAATTGACTGTTGCGGCATTATCTGTTTCCCTCCTGCTTTCATACACTGTGCTGCCACTTCAAAAGTTTGTGCTGTGACGTGGTTTTGAAATGAATCTGTTGTTTTGTAGAGAGCTTGAAGAATGTTTGTTGCAATATCTTCTGTTAAGACAATTCCAAGAGCTGTCAAAAATCGTGCAATGAGTTCTGCTGTTGTTCCTCCTGTCCCCACAACGTTAATCTTTCCGTATTTTGCGTTATCAAGGTGACTATCAATATTAATGATCGGATGGGTTGCAAAAAGATCTTTATCTTCCTCGTACACAGTCCCCAATCCTCCTAAATGCTTCGTATCAACGGTAATGATGGTATCAACTGCAGTTCCTGCGTGACTATACATGACTTTACTTTCGGAAAATTCTTCAAATCCTGGTCTCGGCTCAATAATGAGGTTAAATTTCTTCCCTTCGATATTATAACTGACTTTTTCAATGGAGCCATCCTCGTAGTCCAGTGATATGACAAAATTCTTTTTGGCTATTGTCGTTTGGAGTTTATTGGCACCAACAAAACTTGAGTATTCAACAATCATGGATGTTGGACAAGCAACAGTGACTGTTTTTCCTATTCCTTTCAGTCCTAAATATAAAGAGAGCGCACTTCCTATACTGTCATAGGTTGGATTTATATGTGTGACAATGAGGATATCTTTTGCTTGATCAATAAGAGTTTTTATCTCTGATACATCATCCATAAAACGTATTGTGAGGCAGGCTTAGCGGTTGGTAAATGCGATTATATCATCACCAATTGCAAACGCAACGTCACGGTCAAACAAAATACCACAATCATTTCCTGGTTCAACTTTTGTTTCCTCTAACTTCCCTTTTCGTACAGATTTAATTTTCACTTTTCCGATTTCAACTTCAGCGCGCATAATCTTTACCTGATCTCCTCGGGCAATTCTTCCTGATGTGACTTTTGTACCTGCTATCCGTTTTCCATCAAAAGGAAATTCCGCTATCACGGTTCCTTTTCCCAATTCCCGTTCCTGCGTTATAACCTCCATTGCTCCAGCTATCACATCACGAAGCTCATCGAGAAGTTCATAAATGATGGTGTATGTTCGCGTAACCACTCCTTCAATTTGTGCAAGTTTCTGAATTTCCTGTTTAAGTTTGACGTTAAATCCAATCACAAACGCTCCTGTTGATTTCGCAAGGAGTATGTCCTGATCAGCAATGTCACCAACACCAGCCGTCACAATATCGACATCTGCTCCGAGAGCCTCTAAAATCGCTTCCAGAGAACCAAAAGTGTCAGATTTGATGATAATTGCCAACTTTTTCTTTTGATCCATTGTGGAAAGAAACTGTTGCATTGTCTGTTCTTGCGAAAGCGGCACTATTTGAGGCTTTTCAATTTCTTTTTGCGGGACATCTGTTATAACGGTTCCCACTTGCGGAAGTTTGGTAAACCCCAATACTTCCACTGGTTTTGAAGGAGGTGCTTCTGAAACACCCTTTCCTTCTTCATCAAACATGGCACGAACTTTAGCAATTGGTTGAACACCATTAAAGAGAGTTGTACCAAGCTTGAGTGTTCCTTTTTTTACAATCATTGTGGCAACCAATCCCTTCCCCTTATCTATTCTAGTTTCAATAACAATTGCCTCAAGAGGAACAGTTGGTTCAATTATTAATTTCTTTTCATCAGCAACAAGCTTGATGATTTCAAGAAGATCCTTAACTCCCATACCAGTTTTTGCAGATACTAAAGCAAATGGAATCGTTCCTCCAAATCCCTCAACTTGAACTCCAGCTCGCGCTAAATCTTTTTTTACTTTATCGACATTTGCCGAATCCAAATCAATTTTGTTAATAACCACAATCATGGGAACACCAGCATCGGTTATCATCCGGATAGATTCTTTTGTCTGCGGCATGACGCCATCATCAGCTGCAACAACAAGAAGGGCTATGTCTGATGCTGTTGCGCCGCGCGTGCGCATTTTTGCAAATGCCTCATGACCAGGAGTATCAATAAAGGTAATTCCTGGAATTTGATAGGCTCCAATATGCTGGGTAATTCCGCCGTGTTCTCCCTTGGCTACTTGTGTTTTTCTGATGTAATCAAGAAGTGATGTTTTTCCGTGATCAACGTGACCTAAAACCGCAACAATGGGTGGACGTGCTAAAGATATTTCTATTTTTTTCTTTCCTTTTGTCATACGTAATAATTACTCCATGAGTCCGTTTCATACAGATGGTGTTGTATCTGCTTGGACTGTTTCTGTTTTTGGCGTTTCAACAACTACCTCAACAGATGCTTCTTGTACTGGTTCTACTTTTTCTTCTTTTACAACTTCTTGTTTCTCGGGTTCTTTCACTTCAACAATTGGCTGATCAGGAGATACTTGAATCTCTTCCTTAGGTTTATCTGTACTTACTTCCTCTTTCCCAACTACTGGTTTTCCTTGAATATCAATTTTCCAACCAGTTAATTTAGCAGCGAGCCGCACATTTTGTCCATCACGGCCAATTGCAAGAGACAATTGGTCTTCTGGAACTGTCACTGTTGCTTCTTTTTCTTCTTCATTTAAGGCAACATCAATGTCTTTTGCAGGAGCCAGTGCTGCTGTAATAAATGCTTTTGGTTGATCACTCCATTGAATAATATCTACTTTTTCATTTCCACCAAGTTCATTAATAACTGCTGTTACCCTGACGCCTTTTTGTCCAACACACGAACCAACCGGATCAACACCTGATTGTTTTGAAAATACAGCAATTTTTGTCCGGCCTCCAGCTTCTCTCACAACTATTCGAAGTTCCACTGCCCCTTGTGCAACTTCTGGAACTTCGCGATGAAAGAGGCCTTCTACAAGCCCTTTGTGACTCCGTGAAACAATGATTTCATTTCCCCGTGGGGTTTCCCGGATTCCTTCAATGTAGAACGTTAAACGCTGATTTAAATGGTATCGTTCCCCTGGATTTTGCTCAGATACTGGCATGACTGCCTGCGTTCTACCAATATCAACAACAATGTTTGGTCCATCAAATCGAAGAACCATTCCAGGAACAATCATGCCAATTTTTGTTTGATAATCAGTTAAAACTGCTTGTTTTTCTTCTT
>CAYRFA010000012.1:0-14307 GCA_964423435.1 uncultured Gammaproteobacteria bacterium
GAATTGCTGTATACGCATGGTTATTCAATGCAAATAATATCCGTTTTAAAGGTGCCTGGTTCAATTGGCTGTTTGCAGAAAGGATTGCGAAACTTATGTTGGGGTATTGGGGAATGATTCTATTGGGATTTGGACTTGTTGCACCTATTAAAAAAGAACATAAAGGAATACTTTTTTGGTTCATCATTGGATCTCTTGCGTACATGGCTATTTTAGCAGCTGGTAATGTCCAGCATGATTATTATCAAATAGTGATTCTTCCAACAATAACGGCGATTGTTGGAGCCGGTATTGGATGGGTATTCACTCAAAAAGGAAATAGAATAGCGCTTTATGCAACAAGTATTGTGAGCATTATATTTATGTGTATGTTTTCTTGGTACACAATTAGGACTTTTTATTGGATTAATCGTCCAGAAATTGTTGAAGCGGGACAAATGGCAAACAAACTGCTACCGAAAGATGCAAAAGTAATTGCTCCATATAACGGAGATACGACATTTTTATATCAAACAGGTCGTCAGGGATGGCCATTAGGATTTGATATTGATAAAAAGATCAAGATGGGTGCAACACATTATGTTACAGTATCTCCGACAGATGCAGATCTCGAAACCAAAGACTTAGCAAAAATCTATACTGTGCTTGTTCGTAATGACAAATACGCGATTATTGATTTAACGAAAAAACAATGAACATTTTATTCATCAGCGCAGTCTTTCCATATCCCTTGCATTCCGGAGGACAAATCCGGATATATAATTTGCTGAAACGCCTTTCCAAAAAACATTCCATCACACTCCTTTCATTTATTCGCAGCGATAAAGAAAAAGAATATATAAAAGAATTGTCTTTTCTTTCTCATGTAGAAACTGTGTATCGCGGAAAAGCACTTCAACTTAGATACCTTTTTGGTGCATTAGGGAATTACTCATGGCTTTTATCAACATATAACAACAATGAGATGAAGCAAATTATCAATTATCAATTATCAACTAACAATTTCGATCTCATTCACATCGAGCCTTTCTATGTCTATCCATCACTTCCAAAACTTACTATTCCACTTGTTGTTGGGGAACATAATATTGAATATTCAATTTATGAACAATATGTACGGAAGTTTCCTGTATCATTTCTCCGGCCGTTTCTTTTTTTTGATGTTATAAAAACTCGTATTTGGGAAGAAACTGTTTGGAAAAAAGCGAGTGCCGTTATTGCAGTATCAGATGAAGATAAACGGGTTATGGAACCTGTTTGCAAAAAATCTATTGCTGTTGTTCCCAATGGAGTTGATTGTTCATACTACAAATATTCCAAAAAGACCATCAATGCAGATAATCTTCGATGTTTGTTTATCGGAGATTTTGCATGGATGCCCAATACAGAAGCAGTAACAGTACTTCTTAAATCTCTCTGGCCTGCTATTATTGCAATATTTCCCAAAGCAACGCTTACTATCGTTGGAAAGCAGTTTCCAAATAGGCTCAGGTCACTTGTCAGAAGTTCAGTAACTGTTATGGATCGTGTGAATGATATTAGAACGGTGTATGACACACATTCAATCCTTCTTGCTCCTATGGGAATCGGAGGAGGTACAAAGTTCAAACTCTTAGAGGCTATGGCTTCAGGACTCGTTGTTATGACAACACATGAAGGGAGAATGGGGCTTTCAATGAAGCCCGAACAAGATTTGTTCGAAGCATATAGTAAAGAAGAATATGTAAAGATTATTCAAACTATATGTAAGAGTTCAGAAAAAGTATCTTCGATGACCAGGCATGCACGGGAAATAATTGAAAAACAATACAATTGGGATACAATAGCTCAGTTGCAAGATGCAGCATGGAAGGAAGTTGTATGAATAGCATTGACATATCCGTCGTTATTCTTAATTTCAATACCCTTAACCTAACAAAACTTTGTCTTGAGAGTCTCAAACGATCAAAGCTAGGATCTTATACCATAGAAATTATTGTTTGTGATAACGAGTCGACTGATGGGACTTTGGAGATGGTGAAAAAAGAATTTCCGGATGTAGTACGTATTCAAAACAAAGGAAATATCGGATTTGCAGCAGGCAACAATCCGGGAATAAAAAAAGCAAAGGGAAGATATGTTCTTCTTCTTAATTCTGATACAGAAGTAGAACCGAATGCCATTAGGTCCATGATTGAATTCATGGACACTCATCCCAAAGCAGGTGCAGCCACATGTAAGCTTCTCCTTATGGATGGCACCATGGATCCAGCCTGTCATCGAGGTCTTCCAACACCATGGAACGCATGTATGTATTATGCAAAATTAGAAAAATTGTTTCCTAAAGTGCAACTGTTTAGCGGATATCACCAGCTCTATAAAGATTTATCAACAATGCACGAAGTTGACTGTATTAGCGGAGCATTTTTTCTCGTTCGCAGGGAGGTGGTTGAAACAATTGGTCTGCTCGATGAAGATTATTTTATGTATGGAGAAGATATTGATTGGGCGTATAGAATTAAGAAGGCTGACTGGCAGATATGGTTTAATCCAAATGTGATAGTCTTACATAAGAAAAAACAAAGCGGTCGGTCTCATAGTAATCGAGAGCGAAGAACTCGTACTCAAACATTTTTTATCACCTATAATAAATTGTTTTATACAAAACATTATGAAAAAAAATATCCATGGTTCATTACGTGGCTTGTTTATCGAACGTTTGATCTACAATTATTATTATTAAAATTATTCGGCATATGAGGATAGGAATTGATGCAAGGTTAATAAAAGAAACTGGAGTTGGTCGATATATTCGAAATCTTATTGACGAGGTGTCAATAATTGATCAAACAAACACATTTATCGTATTTCTTACAAAAGATTCTTTTGAACAATTCCAACTTCCAAATAATCGATGGGAAAAACGTCTTGCAAATGTCCATTGGCATACGTTGAAAGAGCAATTGGTCATGCCAAAGTTATTAAGCGAAGCACTTCTTGATCTGGTTCATATTCCCTATTTCAATGTTCCTCTATTTTTGAAAACTCCATGTATTGTCACAATTCACGATTTGACTGTTTTACACTTTCAAACAGGAAAAGCTACAACTCTTCCATATATATTGTATTTTCTCAAATGGATAGGATATTATCTGATTCTTCGGATTGGATTGGCAAAAACAAAACATATCATTGCCGTATCAAAGACAGTTTGTGATGATTTACAACATAGCCTTGGAATGCCAAAAAATAAAATAACTGTTACCTATGAGGGGGTAGATAAAAGTATCAAGTATCAAGTATCAAGTATCAAGTATGAAAATAAATTTAAAATATTGCAGCCATATATTATGTATGTTGGTAACGCATATCCACATAAAAATGTCGAAGTGTTAATCCATGCATTTGATGCGTTCAAAAAAACCCCTCAGGGAAAGGATTTTCATCTAGTATTAATTGGATCAGATACCATGTTTTACAAACGGTTACACGTACTTGTTGAAACTTTATCATCTAAAGATGCAATACAATTTACAGGATTAATATCTGACGAACTACTTATTCATGCGTATACGAATGCACACTGTCTTGTCTTTCCGTCGCTTTCTGAAGGATTTGGACTGCCAGCGCTTGAGGCTTTGTCTCTCGGATGTCCTGTTATTTGTTCCGATATCCCAATATTTCATGAGATATTAGGAAATTCCGCAACATACTTTGATCCGAAGTCCGTAGATTCTCTTGTATCTATATTATGTAGCGTGTCGAATAAAAGGGAAATCCCGGATATAAACGTACTAAAACGATATTCATGGAAAAAAATGGCCGCGCAAACACTTGCAATATATGAATATGCTTTGTCATCTTGACACACATTTTTTCACATAGTAGAGTTACTGTGTATGATAACGAATGACGATATAAAAAAATTATCCTCTGTATTTGCAACAAAAGCGGATTTAGATAAAAAACTTGATCAGAAATTTGATGAAAAACTTCAACCGATTCAGGAAAAAATTGATTTTGTAGAAAAAAGGCTTACAAATAAGATTAATGATGTAGAGAAAAAGCTATCGAAAAAGATGGACAATGTTCAGAAGTCGCTCGATACCACAATAAAGTATTTTGACACTGTGACGACAGATCATGAAACTCGAATCAAGAAAGTAGAAAAGAAACTAGATGCGTTTCCTCTCATTGCTTCGAGCTAGTTTTTCATTTGTTGTTATAATATAACTGCATGAACGTTGCACTTGTGTATGATCGGGTAAATAAAATAGGCGGAGCGGAACGGGTGCTTCTTAGTCTTCATGAACTATTTCCAGATGCGCCTCTGTATACAGCTGTGTATGACTCCAAAAGAGCTTCATGGGCAAAGGTTTTTCAAGTTAATACAACCTGGATGAATCTGATACCACTTGCTAAAACCAATCATGAACTTTTTCCCTGGCTTACTCCATTTGTGTTTGAATCTATTGATTTTGATGATTTTGATCTTGTGATAACAGTAACCAGTGCGGAGGCGAAATCCATTATCACAAAGCCAAAAACAAAACACATCTGTTATTGTCTGACACCCACAAGGTATTTGTGGAGCGGTTTTAACGTCTATTCGAATAAAGTAGGTTTTTCCTCTTTCTTTTTGAAACTTTTTGCTCCAATGCTTCGGAAATGGGATTTTATTGCATCGACTCGCCCTGATTATATGGTTGCAATTTCAAAACGAGTTGCAAAACGGGTAAAACAATATTACAAACGATCCGTTGATGCGGTTATTTATCCACCTGTCCAAACAGATTTTTTTATACCCGCTCTACAACCGCGAAATGACTATTATCTGTATGTATCGCGCCTTGTTCCCTATAAAAGACCCGATATTGTTATCGATGCATTTAATAAGAATGGGTATCCGCTCGTTGTTGTGGGAACTGGCAGTGAAAAAAACAATCTGATCAAACGAGCAAAAGGGAATATAACATTTGCCGGAGCAATAGTCACAGATAGCGAGCTTCTTGAGTTTTACCAACATTGTCGTGCGTTTGTGTTTGCAGGCGACGAGGATTTTGGAATTGTTGCAGCTGAAGCACAAAGCTGCGGCACACCAGTGATTACATATAAGGCAAGTGGAATGTCTGAAATTGTAAGTGACGGCAAAACAGGGATATTGTTTGATAAACAAACTGTTTCGTCGCTCTTGTCGGCTATTGAAAAAGAACGGACAATGACGTTTGATAGCACCCTGTGTCGCGCCCAAGGAATACGTTTTGATGAGCATCGTTTTAAGGAGGAATTTCGAACATTTATCAAAACCGTGTATAATAGTTCCTTATGAAAGTAATCATATTCGCCGGAGGCGTTGGATCACGGCTTTGGCCACTTTCCCGAAAGAAATCTCCGAAACAATTTGAAAAGATCATTGGAGATAAGTCAACCCTTCAACTAGCCGCAGGTAGACTTCAGCCTGATTTTAAATGGCAGGATATATATGTAGCTACAAATTCAACGTACGTGGATATTGTGCATGAGCAACTTCCAAAACTTCCTGCTAATCATGTCATAGGAGAGCCTGTGATGCGGGATGTTGGTCCTGCTGTAGGTCTTGCAGCTGCCATTCTAGCACGGGAAAACCCTCTTGAACCAATGGTTATTCTTTGGAGCGATCATTTAGTCAAAAAAGAAGCGCTCTTTAGAAAAATTCTCCTTGCCGCTGGAGCAATTGTTAAAAAGGAACAAGACAGAATTGTGTTTGTTGCTCAAAAAGCTCGGTTTGCCAGTGAAAATTTAGGGTGGATAAACTTTGGAAAAGAAATAAAAAAAACTGATGAGGTATCGTTTTATTCATTTATCGATTTTCAATATAGACCAGATGCGACAACCGCG
Source organism: uncultured Gammaproteobacteria bacterium (assembly GCA_964423435.1). Classification (GTDB taxonomy): domain Bacteria; phylum Patescibacteriota; class Microgenomatia; order UBA10105; family UBA927; genus CAIJMI01. The sequence goes on from CAYRFA010000012.1 coordinate 5,857, forward strand.
AAACAGTATTTTGAAAGTGGGCATCATGCATGGAATTTAGGATATTTTGTTGCAACGCCTAAGTTTTTATTATCGTTATATGAAACATTTGTCCCGAATGTGTATAAAGGTATATCGCAAATTGCAGAAACTTGGCATACCGATGCGTTTCATAAGACGCTTGAGGATATATACCCAACACTTGAGAAAATCAGTTTTGACAACGCAATACTGGAAAAACTCAATCCAGCAAATGCATATGTTGTACCTGCAAATATCGAATGGAGTGATATCGGTGCATGGGAAGCATTAAAGGAAGCGCTTGAGGAATCAGAAGATAAAAATGTGACGCAGGGAAGAGTCATGCTTCAAGACACCGAAGATTCACTGGTGTATAACTACGGAAAACAACTTGTTGTGACTATTGACGGAAGCGAATTATTGATTGTTAATACGGACGATGTACTCCTTGTTGCGAAAAAAACATCTGTACCAAAAATTAAAAAACTTGTTGAAAGTTTTAATGGAACAGAACATGAAGAACTTACCTGAACCTATGTGGTATACGTATACAAAAAGATGTGTTGATATTATAGGTGGTCTGGCTATAAGTCTGGTATTTCTTCCGGTCTCTCTTGTAACAGCAATTGCTATTATTCTTGATAGTCCGGGACCAATTTTTGCTGATACTCCAGAAAGGGTCGGTAAAGGAGGAAAATTATTTAAACTGTATAAATTTCGTTCAATGATCGTCAATGCGCATACGATGCTTCGAAAAGATCCGACAATGAAAAAATTATATGAAGAGTATCGGCACAATAGTTATAAACTTAAAAAAGATCCACGAGTAACAAATGTCGGTAGATTCATCCGGAAGCACTCAATTGATGAAATTCCACAGCTTCTAAATGTCCTTGCAGGTGATATGAGTTTGGTAGGTCCTCGGCCGTATTATCCCGATGAACTCAGGGAACAGCAAAAAAAATACCCTCACACAAAAAAACTGGTGAAAGTTGTGCTATCTGCTAAACCCGGAGTTACTGGCTATTGGCAAGTATCAGGAAGAAGCGAAGTAAATTTTGATAAACGTATTCAGATGGATGCAGAATATGTTATACGACGATCTCTTCTATTAGACATTGTTATTATGCTTAAAAGCCCTTGGGCTATGATTTCTGGAAAAGGTGCCGTATAATATTTTCATGCCACAAGAATTGAAAAAAATCACTATTGATACAACAACGACTATAAAGTCTGTTGTAAAATCCAAAAAAAGATTTCCTTGGAAATTTATCATCATTCCGTTTGGTATTATTCTTGTTTTTTTGGTGGTTATTGGAATTATGCTTTTGCCTCTTCGGGGAGTAATTGCGAAAGCAAAAGATCTTTCTGTGTCTGCTCGTATAACCATGGAATCGGTTAAAGCTCAAGATCTTGAGAAAACAAAAGCAGGCCTTGCTGAAACAAGAGGGAAATTTACGCAACTTGAAACAGAATATAAAAAAGTATTGCCTCTGAAAGCAGTTCCGTTTCTTGGGGCTTATATTGGCGATGGAGAACACGCAATAAAAGCTGGGTTTGCGGGACTCACCGCAGGGGACAAAGCAATTGAGGCTATTGAACCAAACGCAGATCTTTTAGGACTCAAAGGAACAAAAAAGACGACTTTTCTTGAAGGAACCGCAGAAGACAGGTTGCAGTTTGCCGTCAAGACTATGAGTGCCTTAATTCCAAAGATTAACGAAATGGCAACGAGCGTTGACACCATACGGAAAGAATTAGGAGCAATCGATCCGAACAGGTATCCGGAAAAAATTGGAAAAACCGTTATTCGGTCAAAAATGGTGTCAGCATTCGGCGTGATTGAGGAAATGGCGAATCTATTTGTGAACGCTCAGCCCTTGCTTGTGAACCTTCCGTCTCTTCTTGGAGAGCCGAAGGAAAAGCGATATTTAGTATTATTTCAAAACGATAAAGAACTTCGTTCAACTGGAGGTTTTATCACAGCGTATGCACAGTTTCGTATGGTGAAAGGAAAACCAATACTTGAAAAAGCAGATGATATCTATGCTCTCGATGCATCTTTAACAAAAAAATTTACCGCTCCACGTGAGATTCTAACATTCCATAAAGGTGTATACAACTTAAATATTCGTGATAGCAATCTTTCTCCTGATTACAAGCAATCAATGCAAAAATTTGAAGAAATGTACAAGTATGCAAGTGGAAAAGAGGCAATTGACGGAATTATTGCAGTAGATACTCATGTTCTTGTGGAGGCACTCAAAATTTTAGGTCCGATGTATGTCTATGACCGGGAATTTAGTGCTGTTATTGATAAACGCTGTGATTGTCCAAAAGCTGTCTATGAACTGGAAGACTATTCCACAAGACCAGTTAATTATGTACGGACTGCTCGAAAAGATATTATTGGAGTTCTTCTTCAACAAATCCTTCGCATGGCTTTAGGAGTATCCCCGTCAAAATATTGGGGAAATTTATTCCAAATGCTTATTGCCGAGATTAATCAAAAACACATCGTCGCATACTTCCATGATGACGCGACGCAGAAAGCAGCGGAAAGTTTTAATTTGGCAGGGAGAATCATGACGGCAAGCGAATCAGCTGCGGTACTTAAATATAAAGAGGGTAATGGATGGGACTATTTGCATATAAATAACAGTAATATGGCAGGAGCAAAGTCCAATATGTTTGTGTCAAGTAAGGTAATGAAAGATACGACTGTTAATAATGACGGCACTATTTCTACGAAACTAACAATTGATTATAAAAATCCATATCCTGGGAGTGACTGCGGATTGGAAAGCGGCGGACTTTGTTTAAATGCACCGCTTCGAAACTGGATACGTGTCTACACACCAGTTGGGAGCAAACTTGGTGATAATAAAGGAGCAATATCACCAAAAGATGGAAAACCAATCACTCTTGAAACATATGATAATCTCGGAAAAACGGTATTTGAGGGATTTTTGATTGTTAACCCCATGGGGACAGCAAAACTTGAACTTACGTATACGAGTCCTGTTAAAACAGATGGTGCATATAAACTTCTCATTCAAAAACAATCAGGAACGAATGATGAAGAATACACGATCAAGCTTAATGGGAAAGAACGAAAACGAGCACCACTGGTCACTGATACAGAATATACGTTTTAATCCATGAACCCTCTTTCAGTGTATCGGGTTTCAGCATTTATTTTACGGCGCTCCAACGTTGGCGAAGCAGATAAAATTCTGACGATATTTTCAAAAAAGATTGGGAAATTCCGTGTGATAGCCAAAGGTATTAGAAAGATTTCGAGTCGCCGCGGTCCGCATGTAGATTTGTTTAATGAAGTATCCATGATGCTTCACCATGGGAAAACAATGGATATCGTGACGGAAGTTGCGACAATAACAACATATAGGACTGGACTTTCGACATGGATTCGGATGCGAGCGGCATATCTTGCTGTTGAAATTCTAGATAAACTTGTGCCGGAACATGTTGAACATCAAGATATTTATAATTCGTTACATGAAACCCTTGGAGCAATTGTTGTCGTTCAAGAGCATGAGGTAAATACAGTACTTCTTTCATTTTGCAATAAAATACTTGTGTTATTGGGGTTTTTATCTTCTGAGAAGAAATTTTTAACATTAGCCACCGCTATCGGATTTATCGAACGAATTATCGAACGGAAAATAAAAACCGCAAAATTTTTCTTGTAATTTGATACAATACTATTATGAGCATGATTGATGAAATAATATCTCTCACAAAACGTCGTGGGTTCGTATTTCCAACAAGTGATATCTATGGCGGTATTGCAGGATTTTATGATTTAGGCCCTGCAGGTGTACTTCTTGCTAAGCATATCAAAGATTTGTGGTGGCAAGAAATGGTGCAACTTAGAGATGATGTGGTTGGACTTGATTCAAGCATCATATTAAATCCCAAAACATGGGAAGCTTCAGGACATGTCACTGCGTTTACCGATCCACTCGTTGAATGTAAATTATGTCATGAACGGATGCGGGCTGATCAGGAAGATGAAATCGCCCAACATGTAAAAAATCATGCGAATAAAGGCGAAACAAATGTTCTTTGGACAGAACCGCGGCAATTTAATCTTCTTTTTAAAACCTACGTTGGCCCTGTAGAAGATTCAAAAAGCATTGCGTACCTGCGGGGTGAAACATGTCAGGGAATATACTCCAATTTTTCAAATGTCATGGCTTCAACACGGGTAAAAATCCCTTTTGGTATTGCACAAATTGGAAAGGCGTTTCGAAATGAGGTTACTCCGGGGAAGTTTTTATTTCGGCTTCGTGAATTTGAACAAATGGAGCTTGAATATTTTGTCCGTCCACAGGAAGCTGAAAAAATGTTTGCCTACTGGAAGGAAGAGCGGATGAAATGGCATCTATCCCTTGGATTATCGAAAGATAAATTACGGTTTAGGCAACACGAAGCCACAGAACGGGCACACTATGCAGCTGATTCTTGGGATATTGAGTATGATTTTCCTGACTGGGGATATAAGGAGCTGGAAGGAATTGCAAACAGGACGGATTATGATTTAAAAACGCATGGGAAGTGGAGTGGAAAGGATCTTTCTGTTTTGGACCCAGATACGAATGAGAGATATATACCATATGTCATAGAACCATCAGTTGGTGTATCGAGACTGATGCTTGCACTATGTATAGATAGTTTTGTAAAAGAAGAAAAACGGACAGTCTTAAAGTTTAAGCCAACTCTCGCTCCATATCGTGTAGCAGTGTTTCCGCTTCTTGCTAATAAACCGGATTTAATAGCTAAAGCGCAGACGGTCTATCATGACATGAAAAAACTATATAGCGCGACTTGGGATGACCGTGGGAACATCGGGAAACGATATCTTGCGCAAGACGAAATTGGTACTCCTTGGTGCGTGACCGTTGATTTTCAGTCGCTTGAGGATGATACAATAACCATACGAAATCGCGATACCACAAAACAAGACCGTATTTCTGTTTCAAATCTACAGGAATATATAGAAAGGAATATATGAACAAAAAATTATTACCAATTATCATCGGTGTTTGTGGCATTGGTGTTCTTATTTTAGGATTAACTCTCCTTAAAAAATCTCCCTCAAAACCGCAAGAGCCCGTTATTGAGGAAGAGCAGTTAGTTGCGGCAGATAGTTCAATAGTTGCTAGTGTCACCTGGAGCAAAATCAAAGATAACACGATCGTTCTTTCTGTTTCAGGATTAAAGAACGGATATACAAAAGTTGCCTATGAAGTAAGCTACGAAACGCAGGGAGTGGTACAGGGAGTGACGACACGTCCGCTTGATATTACTGGAAAAGATACGTTTGTCCGTGATGATATCTATCTCGGAACCTGTTCGAAAAACGTCTGTAAACCGCATACAGGAGTCAAAAAGGTATCTCTTGTCCTTGAATTTACTGATACGTCTGGTAAAAAAAGCCAACTAGCTAAGGATTTTGATCTGTAATAGTTGTATTTAGATTATTAATATAATCCAAAGGATCCCATTCAGCGGGATCCTTTTTTTCGTGAAATACCTCTTGACAAGCCGTGAAAAATGGGGGAATATGGATATAGATGGGAAGAAATGGTAATATACGGGTATGAAACTTTTCCTTGGGGAATACGATCACATACTAGACGAACGGGGTCGAGTGACGCTGCCAAGAAAGATAAGGGTAGAACTAGGAGAAAGGGAATTAGTTTTAACAAAAGGGTTTGACAAGTGCATATTTGGATACGATTTGGCAGCATGGGAGAAAGAAGCGGAAAAACAGCTCGAAACACCTGTGACAACAGAAGAGGGAAGAAAACTACGAAGATACGTGTTTGGAGCGGCTGAAAAGGTTGAGACGGATAAACTTGGTCGAGTTGTGATGCCTACCCACCTCAAGGAGTACGCTGGGATTGAGAATGAAGTAAAGATTATCGGAGCAGGCGATCATTTTGAAATTTGGAACAAAAAGGATTGGGATACGCATGAGTAACTATCACACGCCTGTACTTTTACAAGAAGTGATACAAGGATTACAAGTGACGGCTGGAAAACGCTTTATTGACGCGACATTGGGCGGTGGGGGACATACAAAAAAGATGCTTGAAATGGGAGCAGAAGTTCTAGCAATTGATGAAGATGAGGATGCAATAGAAGAAAACGCGCTTTTAGTTAGTCCACACTGTCGGATTGTACAAGGAAACTTTCGAGACATCGAAACAATAGCAAGTAACAACAAATTTTTGAATGTTGACGGAATATTGTTTGACTTGGGAGTTTCCAGCCATCAGCTTGATACGAAAGAAAGAGGATTTTCCTATCGATTTGACCAAGCACCTTTAGACATGCGGTTTGGAGATGGAGACAAGCGAAGCGCTTTCGATATTGTAAACATTAGTTCTGAAAAAGAGCTCTTTGATATATTTTCGCGTTTTGGAGAAGAAGAAAAAGCGTTAGATATCGCGCGTTTAATTATTTCTTGTCGGAAAAAGCATGAGATTGCGACAGTAGGAGAATTAAGACTATGTCTTAGTACGAAGAATATCGATACTGTCTCTCGCATATTCCAAGCACTGAGAATTGCAGTAAATAGCGAGTTAGAGTCATTACAATTTGGTCTTGAAGGAGCAATGAATGTAGTAAAGGTTGGAGGAAAAATTGCTGTTATTAGCTTTCATTCTCTGGAAGACCGTATTGTTAAGCGATTTTTTCTCAATAACAAATTGAACGTTATTGATAAGAAACCGATTATTCCAAGTAGTATAGAACAACAAGAAAATCGAAGATCAAGAAGTGCAAAGCTAAGAATAGCCGAGAAAGTGTAAGCGTATGAAGAAAACAATTATTACACTAAGCGCAATAACCCTATGTCTTCTTGTAGCTCAGATTGTATATTCATGTATGTTGGTTGGAGATGGAAAAGAAATTCGCCGTATTGACGGTAAAATCACTGCTATTGGCGGAGAAAACGCATTGTTATCAGAACAAGTTGCTTCCGCCTCATCGCTTCTTACAATTGGCGACAAAGCGCTTTCTATGGGATTTACAGAAAAACCTAAAATCATGACCATCCATAAGGATCAATTTGTTGCGAGCCTCGTTCCTGTACAATAAAGGATATGTGGCGAATGTGGTTCGTTTTTTCACTATTCATTTTCCTTTTATGTGGTGTTGTCGCTCGCCTTTTCTATTGGCAAATCATATCAGGATATCATTTAAAAGCAGAAGGGGCGGCGCAATATAAACTTGAATTAACTCTTCCAGCAGAACGGGGAAGTATTATCACAAGCGATGGATATCCTCTTGTTATGAATAAATCAGCCTCGCTTGTGTATGCAGAGCCAAAAAATATAGAAAATAGCAAGGTGTTTTCTGAATTAGTCTCACAAACTTTACAAATTGACGTTGCCAGTGTCGCTGCGATGATTTCTGATACATCGAGAATGTGGTCTCCAATTCTTCATAAAGTTGATGAAGAAAAGATTCAGAAATTAAGATCGTTGAATATTAAGGGGTTAGGTTTTGAAAAAGAACCAAAGCGGTATTATCCAGAGGGATCCATGGCAGCGCAACTATTGGGATTTGTCGGACTTGATCAAAACGGATACGATGTGGGGTATTTTGGTCTTGAGGGGTACTATAATCGAGAATTACAAGGAAAAGCGGGAAGTGTCACGATTGAAAAAGATGTCACCGGAGCTCCGATTCTCGTGGGAGACTCGATAAGAATCGAGCCGGAGAACGGAAGCACAATGATACTTTGGCTTGATAGGACAATCCAAAACATTGTAGAAAAAAAACTTCTTGAAGGAATACAAAAATATGGGGCTAAAGAAGGGTCAGTTGTTGTGATGGATCCAACAACAGGCGGAATTCTTGCAATGGCATCCTATCCTTCGTATCATCCGGGACAATATCGTGAGTTTGATCGAGAGTTATATAAAAATCCCATTGTCGCATCGCAATATGAACCAGGATCGACGTTTAAGGCGCTTGTTATGGGAATAGCAATTGATAAAGAGCTAATTAAAGCAACAACAATATTTGATGAAAAAGGACCAGTAGAAGTGTCTGACTATACTATTAGAACGTGGAATAACGAATATCATGGCCCTATTACCATGACACAAGTACTCGAGCATTCATCAAATGTGGGTATGGTGCACGTTGGAAAATTATTGGGAATTGAAACATTTGTTCAATTTATCAAAGATGTTGGATTTGGATTACCAACAAAAATAGATCTAGAAGATGAAAGTTCGCCAATAATGAGAAGTGATCGCGATTGGAAAGAAATAGATCTCGCAACCGCTTCGTTTGGTCAAGGAATTGCAGTGACTCCGCTTCAAATGATCAGGGCTACCTCTGCTATTGCCAACGGCGGATGGCTCATGGAGCCGCATATGGTAAAACAAATGCAGAATGCAAAAAAGA
>CAYRFA010000013.1:0-14144 GCA_964423435.1 uncultured Gammaproteobacteria bacterium
ATATGTATATAGGCATGGCTTCTTTTGCTTTTAATCCTCTCATTATTATTGAATCTTTAGTCAGTTCCCATAACGACATTGTCATGATGGCGCTTGCTGTCTGGGCGATCGTATTTTTTCAACAAAAAAAACACTGGATTTCATGGATTTTGTTATCGTTATCCATTGGCATGAAACTCATGACTATTTTTTTAATCCCTTCCTTTATGACAGGATGGAAAAGAAATACAATGCTTATTTTCATGGGTATTGGTTTTATGGCTGTGCTATCTCAACGTGAGGTTCTTTCGTGGTATTGGGTTTGGATTGTACCTTTTATTTCTCTCATGCCAAGAAAATGGAATCTTTTTATCATTTCTTACGGAATTTCAATGGGGCTTCTTCTTAGGTACGCCCCATTTTTGTATTATGGAAACTGGGATAGTCCAGTTCCTCAGATGAAACTCTGGGTGACAGTTATTCCCATCGTTCTTGCTATCCTCATTGCAAGTGGCAGATTTCTGTTTTTAAAGCGAAATATTCATTACTTCTTTGATTAGTCTACATTTGTTTCAAGCGTGGTATTTCGGTATAATGAGGGTCATGACGGTTAAATTTTGGAAAAATCCTATAGTATGGTTTTTTCTTCTTACTTGTGTCTATTTCGCTACAAGATTAGTGCAATTGACTGCTCTTCCTATATTTACCGATGAAGCTATTTATATCCGGTGGTCACAAATTGGAAGTGCTGATGCAGCCTGGAGGTTTATATCCTTAACTGACGGAAAACAACCATTTTTTACTTGGGCGGTCATGGCAAGCGTACGGCTATTTCAAGATCCATTATTTGCAGGCCGCATAGTTTCTGTCATCGGAGGATTTTTTAGCCTCATTGGTCTTGTTTTCTTAAGTAGGGAATTATTTAAAAATTTCTCTGTTGGTCTTGTCGCCGCGGCGTTGTATGTGATATCTCCATTTACTTTGATGTATGACAGACTTGCGTTATATGACTCCTGGGTGGCTACGTTTTCAATTTGGAATTTATATCTAGCCGTCCTTCTAGCGCGGCGAGCTCGGCTTGATATTGCTCTTCTTTTTGGAATGATGCTTGGCATGGGGATGCTCAATAAAACATCGGCCTTTTTAAGTCTCTATATGCTTCCAGCGACGCTTCTGTTGTTTGATTGGAAACGGCCGAAACAAATGTTACGATTTGTGTTGTGGGTAGGATATGCAATAATTGCAGCGGTTCTTTCCCAAGCGATTTATAGTATTTTACGACTTTCTCCATTTTTCTACATTGTTTCTCAAAAAGATGCATTATTCGTCTATCCGTTGAAAGAATGGCTCATTCATCCTCTTAATTTTTTTCAAGGGAACATTCATGGGTTATTTGATTGGCTAAAGGGGTATATGACATGGCCACTCCTTGCAATAGCATGGGTAGCAATGATCATCCCAAAGAAATACATGCGTGAGAAACTACTTCTTGTCGGTTGGTGGTTAGCACCATTTATTGCCCTTTCTCTATTTGGAAGAATTCTGTATCCGCGGTTTATTTTATTTATGACCATGCCGCTCTTTATTCTTGCGTCTTACACGGTGGTGTGGCTTGCAACGTTTATTCGAAAATCATGGATATTTTTATTTCTCATTTTTTGTATTTATGGATATAGTTTGTATATTTCAACCAGAATACTCGTTGATATTAAAACAGCTCCAATTCTCAAGGCTGACCGAGGGCAACTTGTTGATGATTGGCCGTCCGGATGGGGAACAAATGAAGTTGTCTCATTTTTAAAAAACCAACAACAACCCATAGCCGTATATACAGAAGGGACATTTGGACTATTTCCATATGCTCTTGAGATATTCTTGCATGATTATCCAACTATCGAAATTCACGGTCTCTGGCCGATACCAGATGTTATTCCAAAAGAAATACTTGAAAGTGCATCAAATAAACCTACATATTTTGTTTCAAATTTTACGCAAAAAGAATTTTTATGGCCGCTGACGCTTCTGGCAACGTATCAAAAAGGTACTAATCCAAAATCAGCAATGCGGCTGTATCAAGTGGTTCCGAAAGCTGAGAAATAGCTTCTATGAAACGAATACAATTCCACCATAGTATATGGATTTTTCTTATTATTGTTCTTGTGATTATTGTTCTTTATCCGCTCTTAAAATCGGGATTTATCGTAACAGATGATGGAGATTGGATGATTATCCGACTTTCCGCATTTTATCAAAGCCTTCGGGAAGGACAGTTTCCTGTTCGGTTTTTAGGTCGGTTAAATAATAGTTATGGATATCCTGTAGCAAATTTTTTGTATCCGGGATTTATGTATATAGGAAGTTTTATTAAAGCAATCGGCTTTTCCTTCCAAACTTCAGTTGAAATCATTATTGGTTCATCTATTTTACTTGCATCAGTTGCAATGTATGTCTGGCTCAGTTCATTTTTTACTCCGTTTGCGAGTTTTATCGGATCACTATCATTTTTATTTTCTCCGTATCTCCTTTATGATGTATATAAAAGAGGGTCGGTTGGGGAGTTGCTTGCAATCGCTCTTGCTGCTAGCATTTTTGCTGCAATAGAAAAAAAATCGCGTATTTTAATTCCTATATTAACGCTATTTCTTGCAATAAGTCATAACACACTTGCTCTATTTTTTATATCATTTCTCTTTGTTTACATCCTCATCAGAAAACAGTATCAATTATTGATATATTTTGGTCTTGGATTGGGCATGTCATTATTTTTTTGGGGACCGGCGTTATTTGAACAATCACTCATTGCATTTAATGGGATTATTGTGTCAGATCCACAACATTATTTTGAAATAAGTTTAACAATTCTTATTCAAAGTTCTCTTTTTATTATTGCTGCGATCATAAGCCTGTTTGAAAAGAAACTTCTCTATAAAAAAGAACGCTTATTGTTTTTTACAATTATTATTGTTATCTGTGTGTTAACTACAGGTATTAGCTCCTCTATATGGAATATCCCTTTGTTTGCAAAAGTAATTCAATTTCCCTATCGATGGTTTTCACTTATTCTTATTGTTGGACCATGGTTTGTTGCATATATAGCGAACAAGAAATGGATTGCGCGAATGCTTGCAATTTTTGGAGTTGTCTATTTTGTGTATCTTTCCTTTCCTTACACAAAAGCAGAAAGTGTTGTTCGACCTGATGGGTATTATTCTACGAATGAAGGAACCACAACTGTTGCAAATGAATATATGCCGAAATGGGTAACAAAAAAATTTGCAGTAAGACCTGACAAAAAAATAGTTTTTTTTGGCGGTTCAGGAATTCTCTATGAAAAGAAAGTTAACAGTCAAGTTGTTGATGTGGCAATTGATGCGAAGGAACCAAGTGTTCTTCAGGTTAACACTCTGTATTACCCCGGATGGGGAGGAATGTTGGATAACAAGAAGCTTGATATATCAATTGATAATCCATATGGTGTCATGAGAATAGATATTCCCGCGGGCGTACATCATCTCTATATGACGTTTCGGGAAACACCGGTTCGCTTTATTTTTGATGTGATAAGTTTTATGTTTTTCATAATTTTTATAATCATTATTTTATGAAAAAAGTCATCGGATTGATTTTTGTTATCATCTTATCCTTTTGGTCTGTGAAAAGTCTTATCGGACGAGGCTACTTTCCAATGCATGATGATACGCAAGTTGCTCGGGTAGTTGTTATGGGAAAAGCTTTGCGGAACGGACAATTTCCTGTGCGGTGGGTATCTGATTTAGGGTATGGGTATGGATACCCGTTATATAATTTTTATGGCCCTCTTCCGTATTATTTTGGCGGCTCTTTATACGCTTTGGGTGTCGACAGTGTGATGGCGACCAAATGGATGTTTGGAATAGGAACTGTTCTTGCTGCTGTCACCATGTATTTTTTGTTATATCCAATGTTGGGATTGTTAGCAGCTGTGACGGGATCGATAGTTTTTCTTTATGCGCCCTATCACGCGGTGCAAATATTTATTCGAGGTTCTGTTGGAGAATATTGGGCAGTCGCATTTATTCCGCTTTTACTACTTGGCATTAATAAAAAAAAGCCAATTATTGGCACACTTGGACTTGCTGGAATAATTCTTTCTCATACAATACTAGGCTTTATCTCAACCATTGTTCTTGGATTTTCGATTGTGATATTCATGATAAGAAGACGTGATTGGAATATGTTGAATATATTGTTTCTTGGTCTTGGTATTTCAACATTTTTTTGGCTTCCAGCTATCGTGGAAATGCAATACACAAGCGTTTCCAACATGATTTCGTCATCTTCAACATCGTTTTCAGATCATTTTATCTGCTTGTCTCAGCTTTGGAATTCACCTTGGGGGTATGGAGGATCAGCTCTTGGGTGTACTGATGGAATGTCTTTTAAAATAGGAAAATTTCATAGTATTTTATTCCTCTTATCCTTGCTTCTTCTTTTATTTAATAGATTAGTTATAAGACTTAAAAGAATAAACATTATTATATTGATAGTAGCCGCATATACCATAACGATGATATTTTTCATGCTTCCTTTATCATCTTTTATTTGGAGTATTTTTCCTCTCACGCGATATATTCAATACCCTTGGAGACTACTTTCTTTTGTGACAGTTGGGATTGGAATAATGAGCGCCTATATTGTTGCATCATGGAAGGCTCCGATTATCCGTTTACTCACAGCAGGAATTCTTATCACCGGAACAATAATCATTAATGCAAAACTGTTCATTCCGCAGTATCAATATCTCAGAAACACTGAACAATTTGAAACAAAAGAAGAACTGCGATTCCGGATATCAAAAATTTCTGATGAATATCTCCCAAAAGATATCAACCGGCCGAAAAACGTCAGGGATATTGTACAAAAGGCTGTTTCCAATACCTCGTCTATTCAGGTAAAAGAACTTTCTTTAAAAGAGACCTTGATGAGATACGAGATTATATCTTTGAAGCCTCAGGAATTGCAAATGAATATTGCTTACTTTCCGGGATGGATATTTTTTGTTAATAATCACGAAGTTATTCCTAACATTGTAAGTGGTATTCCATCTGTGACGATATCAGCTGGAATGAGTATAATAGAGGCAAGATTCGTCAATACGCCTATTCGAACGGTTGCAAATTGTATAAGTCTTATATCAATTGTGGCTTGTTTAGCCTTATGTACCTATGGGAAAAAAACTAACGCTTAATATTGTCATTCCTGTATACAATGAAGAGGATGAACTTGAGAGTCATACAGAGACTCTGATTGGATTTCTTAAGTCGTATCTGACTGATTTTGATTGGACGATCACTATTGCGGATAACGCTTCTGTTGATAAAACACTTGCTATTGCCCGTAAACTTGCAAAAAAGTATCCGACAGTTCGTGCGTTTCATTTGGATAAAAAAGGTAGAGGTCGGGCTGTGAAAAAGGCGTGGATGGAAATTGAAGCTGACATTCACTGTTATATGGATGTCGATCTATCCACTGACTTAAAACATATTCCGCCGCTCGTCCGATCCCTTCTTCGAGGGTATGATATTGCAATAGGAACGAGAAATGCGCCATCTTCGCAAGTCTATGGGAGAGGTTGGTTGCGCACACTTACATCAAAAACATATATTACACTGATTCGATTATGTTTTTTCGTTCGTTTTACCGATGCACAGTGTGGGTTTAAGGCGATCACTGGACAAGCAGCAAAAAATTTGCTTCCTCATATCCAGGATAACGCATGGTTTTTTGATTCAGAATTATTAATCATCGCTGAGAAACTTGGATATAGAATTTACGAAGAGGCGGTGACGTGGATAGATAATCCTGGTTCAACGGTAAGGGTAGTAAAAACAGCTCAAGGAGATTTGGAAGGACTGTGGCGATTGTTCAAAGAGCGACCATGGAGAAAGTTACCAAAGCGATATGGATGAAACAAATATCGATATCATTAAGAAAAAATCAGTCACTGGTATTGTGGCACTAACCTCAAGAACCTTCCTTTTACAGCTTATCGCTTTCGGGGCAACGTTTCTCCTCACTATCTATCTTACTCCGGCGGTATTTGGAATATTTTTTGTTGTTTCAGCTGTTATTTCATTCTTATCCTATTTTTCAGATATTGGTCTTGCTGCAGCTCTTATTCAAAAAAAGGAAGAGATTACGGATGATGATTTAACAACAACCTTTACTATACAGCAGCTATTGGTATTTCCAATTGCGCTTATTTCATATTTATTATCTTCGAAAGTTGCTGCATTTTATGGACTTGATAGAGAAGGGGTAGTATTATTTCAAGCGCTGGTTGTTTCTTTTTTCTTTTCTTCTCTTAAAACAATTCCGTCAGTACTTCTTGAACGGTCACTGAAGTTTCATATTCTTGTTATTCCTCAAATAGCAGAAACATTAGGATTTTATATTGTTGCAGTAGTTCTTGCCTCCCGAGGATTTGGAGTGGCAAGTTTTACGTATGCGGTTCTGACACGTGCAATTATTGGACTTGTCCTTATGTACATCGTCTCTCCGTGGAAAATAAAAATAGGGATTGAGAAAACTGTGGCAAAGCGGTTACTCAAGTTTGGTATACCATTTCAACTCAATTCTTTTTTGGCGCTTCTTAAAGATGATTTGATGACAGTATTTTTGGGGAAAGTTCTTCCATTTACCCAAGTAGGATATATCGGATGGGCAAAGAAGTGGGCAGAAGTTCCGCTTCGTCTTATCATGGATGGAGTTATTAGAGTAACATTTCCAGCATTTGCACGATTGCAGCATTCAAAAGAGATTTTAGGGCATGCAATTGAAAAAACGCTCTTTGGTCTTGCGATTACCATTCTTCCGATATCAGTTGGACTTATGTTTTTTATTGATCCTGTTGTGAAATTAATACCTAAATACAGCAAGTGGGAACCAGCGTTATTTTCTTTTTCTTTATTTGTTCTCTCTTCGATACTTGCTGCATTTTCAACTCCTCTTACCAATGCGTTAAACGCGGTTGGAAAAATTAAAATTACTCTTATGCTTATGGTATTTTGGACTATTGCAACATGGGTGTTAACTGTGACACTTGTTCATTTTATTGGCTTTAATGGAGTAGCTGTGGCACTTCTTATTCTGACTTCCTCTCTTGGTGTTGTCATAGCGCTTGCAAAGAAAATTGCAGTGTTTTCGTTTGTACTAATGGTGAAATGGCCGTTTGTTGCAGCCTGCGCACAATCATTATGGTATTACGTACTACGGGGAAATGCTCCATATGCGATAGCCTATCAGGTTTTAATAGCTTCCTCCGGTGCTATACTATACATAGCCGTGCTCTTGTTATTTGAAAGGAAACGAATCATGGAAATGGTTCATCTAGTTCGACTAAAATAATATGAAACCTACTCTCTCTATTGTTGTCTCTGCATATAATGAAGAAAAGTCCATTGGAAGATGTTTGGCATCCGTAAAGGAATTAGCTGATGAGATTATTGTCGTTGATAACGAGTCACAGGATAAAACTGTAGCTATCGCCAAAAAATTCACAAAAAAAATATTTAGTGCCACAAATCAGTTGATGCTTAACGCAAATAAAAATAAAGGCTTTGAAAAGGCAACCGGAGATTGGATACTGAATCTTGATGCTGATGAGGAGGTTACACTGGATCTTGTCAAAGAAATCGTATCACTGATTCGTTCTAATCCAACCAGTAACGGATTTTGGATAAAACGAAAAAATTACTCATTTGGCAAATGGATACAACACGGGCTTTGGTGGCCGGATAAACAAATTCGGTTATTTCGAAGGGGACGTGGGCAATTTCCCTGTGTTCATATCCATGAATATATCAAAGTAGATGGATCTGTCGGAGAGCTTGTCGAACCATACATTCATTATAACTACGAAACAGTACATCAATATCTGACAAAGATCGATCGAACGTCCACAAGTGAAGCAATTACATTGTCAGAATTAAACTACGAGCTTATGTGGTATGACGCTATTCGTTTTCCAGCTTCTGATTTTATTAAAATATATTTTGCACAGGGAGGATATAAAGACGGACTTCATGGCTTAGTTCTTTCTTTATTTCAAGCATTTTACTCTTTTTGTACGTTTGCAAAATATTGGGAAATGAAAAAATTCCAGGCGCGCGACATATCATTAAAAGAAGTATCATCGGAATTAAAAAATAGGAAAAAAGAAATACAATACTGGATTCTGACAAGTAGATTGAATCAATCGTCACCCATAATGAAGATATTTCTTAGGGTGAAACGTAAACTTATTTCGATTCATGCATGAAAACCAAACAATACAACATCATCGCTATTATCGTTAATTGGAATGGAAAAGATGATACTGTGAGGTGTTTGGAGTCACTTCAAAAAATTAGTTTATTCGGAAACACACTTTCAATAATCGTTGTAGATAACGGATCAACGAATGATTCGGTGAGTGTTATAAAAAAAACTTTTCCAGGTATTTTTGTTATCGAAACAGGTAAAAATTTAGGCTTTACCGGCGGAAACAATATCGGGATTCAAAAAGCAATGGAGATAGGCGCTGATCTTATTTGGTTTTTGAATAACGATACATTGGTAGACCGACAGGTGTTGTCTTTCGCATCAGTGTTTGATGATTCTTCCGTCGGTGCATGCGGAAGCAAGATTTATTTTGCGGCTGGGCATGAGTTTCACCACGACAGATACAAAGAATCAGAACGTGGACGGGTATTTTGGTATGCTGGAGGTATTGTTGATTGGAATAATCTATACGCCTCCCATAGAGGTGTTGATGAAGTGGATCATGGACAATATGACAAGAGTATTGAAACACCATTTATCACAGGATGTTCACTGGTGGTGAGGCGGGAAGTTGTTGAACGGGTCGGAATGCTTGATGATAAGTATTTTTTGTACCTTGAAGATCTAGATTGGAACATTCGTATTCAAAAAGCAGGATATAAAACCATATATTTTCCAAAATCAATTGTTTGGCACGTGAACGCTGGATCATCTGGAAGACCCGGTAATCCGATGCATGAATATTATTTTACCCGGAACCGATTGTTTCTGGGTATGCGTTATGCATCTTTGCGGACAAAGTTTGCGTTGATTCGTGAAGGTTTTCGTTTCTTCATCGGGAAATCAGCCATTCGAAGAAAAGCAGTATTAGATTGGTTGTTTGGTCGATTAGGTTTTCAATATGAACCAAAAAAATACAATTAGTGCAATAATTATTGCTAAAAACGAAGACGCTCTCATAGAAGACTGTATTAAGAGTGTTGGTTGGACAGATGAAGTCATTGTTGTCGATAACGGTTCAACTGATAAAACAGTTGAACTAGCTAAGAAACTAAAAGCAAAAATAATTGTCAACAAAGAGAATAATTTTTCTTTGCTTCGTAATGAAGGAGCTAGGATAGCAACAGGAACATGGCTGTTGTATATTGATGCTGATGAGATTGTTACAGAGCAAGTGAAAAATGAGATTCTGAAAACAACCAGCCTGCCGGCAGGCAGGGTTCAGGGTTACTATATAACACGAAAAAATTACTATCTTGGTCATGAGTGGCCGACAAAAGATAAGATGATACGTCTTATCAAAAAAGATGCACTTATCGGTTGGATTGGTAAGCTGCATGAACATCCTGATATACGGGGGAATGTCGGTGATCTCAAAGAATCATTGATTCATAACACGCATCGGTCACTTTCTGAAATGGTGGAAAAAACCAATGAGTGGTCTGAAGTTGAAGCAGATTTACGATTGTATGCAAAACATCCACGCATGGTAGCATGGAGATTCTTTCGGGTCATGGGATCAGCATTTTGGAAATCGTATATTAATGAAGGGGGATGGAAAGCAGGAATAGTTGGTTGGATAGAAAGTATTTATCAGGCATTTAGTATATTCATCACCTATGCAAAACTATGGGAAAAGCAGCAAAAAACATAATTCGATTTATTCAGCGCTTCTGGCCGTTTATCGTTCTTGTTTGTTTTGTCGGAATATTCTCATTACCATATATTACAAAAGGACGTATTCCATTTCCTTCTAAATACCTCGTTACCTTTTTTGCCCCATGGAATGCTTCCTACGGAATGCCAGTCAAAAACAATGCAATGCCTGATGTCATAACACAGATTTATCCCTGGAAACAATTAACTATTGATGCATGGAAACAAGGGTACATTCCTTTATGGAATCCATACGCATTTGCCGGTACCGCGCATGCAGGAAATTATCAGACAGCAGTATTCAGCCCAATGAATTTGTTATTTTTCATCCTTCCTTTTATTGATGCGTGGAGCTTCATGATTCTACTTCAGCCGCTCTTTGCGGCTTTTGGCACGTATCTTTTTCTTCGTGCTCTTGATAGGTCAAAAGTTGCATCGCTCATCGGATCTATCGGATTTATGTTTTGCGGTTTTATTACTACATGGATGGCCTACGGGACTCTTGGATATGCAGCGCTTATGTTGCCGTTTATTTTATGGTCAATTGTTATTAATTTTAAGAAACACTCAGTCTTAAGCAGATTAATGCTTCCTGTATTTGTTGCGATTTCTTTTCTTTCCGGTCATTTTCAAATTAGTTTGTATGTGTGTATTGCGGCAATACTATTTATTTCTTTTGAAGGACTGCAAAAAAGAAATTGGAAAGAAGTTGTCCGTTCATTATTGGGTCTTTTGATTGGGGTTGGGATTGCGGCGCCACAACTGCTTCTTACGTATCATGCATATGTTGCTTCAACACGTACAGATAGTTTTATCCGCTCAGAAATTATCCCATGGAGTTATCTTATTACGTTATTTTCACCCGATTTTTATGGGAATCCGGTAACAAGAAACGATTGGTTTGGGCATTATGCAGAATGGGGATCTTACGTAGGAATCGTACCACTCATGCTATCTATTATCGCTTTATGTGTGAATCTGAAAGGTTACAAAAAATATTTTCTTATTCTTATTGGTCTAGTTATTGCATTAGCATTTCCAACTCCGATAGCTGATTTACTTTTTTTTCTTAAATTTCCTATTCTTTCAACAAGCGCGGCATCACGAATCATATTCATCTTAAGTTTTGCAGTTGTCGCATTAGCTTCGTTTGGATGTGATGAGTTAATAGTTGCATGGAAAGAAAAGAATAAAAAGTTAATTCTGCGACTTGTTATCGGATGCATTGTATTTCTGGCTATTGTCTGGATTGTTCTATTGGGAATGAAACTACTGCCAGTCGATAAACTTGTGATTGCAAAACGGAATTTTGTGTTGCCGACAGCATTCGCTCTTGTGGTGCTTACTATTGTGACAGCTGGCTTGACCGGGAAAAAGAAATTACAGACAATTTTTCTTGTTGGCCTTTTAGGATTAAGCATGTTTGATATGTACCGCTATGCCACAAAATGGATGCCGTTTGAGGAGAGAAAATATATGTATCCGGAGTCGTCTTCAATAGCATTTTTGAAAAAAAACATCGATTTTAACCGCGTATTTGGAAATATTGGAGGAGAAGTTGGGAATACATATAAACTACCGCTCATCGAAGGATACGATGCGATGTACCGGGCGAGATATGGGGAATTTATTAATGCCTCATCTAAGGGAATTGTTGCTCCTGCAGGTAGATCTGTAGTTCAATTTGATAAATCCGGGCGATTTAACACTGATGTTCTTCAGTTATTAGCTGTTCGCTATATCTATCAACGAAAAAGTGACGGAAGAAATGTATGGGCATTTCCCGTTTGGCAGTACTCGGCTGGAGATATGGTGAAACGGTTTGAAGATGAATATTACGAGGTATATGAATATACGCATGCATACCCTCGCGCATTTTTGGCTTCATCTTATGTAGTACGGCGTGACCCACAAGAAATAATTGATACGCTTTTTAGAAAGGACTTTGACAAACGAAACATACTTGTTCTTGAAGAAGAACCAAACAGTAAACCAGAACAAGGAGAAGGTATTGCAACAATTGAGAAATATGAAACAAATAGGGTAGTGATTCAGACAAATAGTCCAGCGCCGAAATTATTATTTTTATCCGATGTGTATGATGCAGGATGGGAAGCGACAATTGATGGAAAGAAGACAAAAATATATCGGGCAGACTATGATTTCAGGGCTGTGGGCGTCCCAGCCGGTGTACATACGATAGAATATAGATATCGTCCAAAAGGATTTCGCATATGAAGATAGGTATTTATAATCCGTATTTTGATACTTTCGGTGGAGGAGAGCGATACATGCTCACTTTAGGGGAATATTGGTCCAAAATGCATGAAGTCTCAATTTTTTGGGATGATAATACTATTATTGATTTGTCCCAAATAAGATTCAAATTAGATTTATCCCGGATAACAGTCGTACCGAATGTATTTAAAAACGGATCACTCGTAAAAAAAATGTTGGTGTCTGCTACGTACGACCTCATTGTGTTTTTAAGTGACGGAAGTGTGCCGATGTCATTGGCAAAGAAGAATATACTTCATTTTCAGGTGCCTTTTCCAAAAGTTTCAATGAATGCCTGGAAAAAAAGCAGATATCAACAAATTATATGCAATTCCAAATTTACCCAAAAATATTTAGACCCAACAATAAAAATTCCAACTACGGTTATTTATCCGCCTGTAGCAAATGAAGAATTTTATCCTATAAAGAAAGAGAATGTGATTGTTTCTGTCGGACGTTTTAATGGTCATTATAACGTGAAAAAACAGGATATTTTGATAAAAGTGTTTATCGAAATGTATAAAGCAAAGAAGTTATCGGGTTGGAATCTTGTGTTAGCTGGTGGGATGTTATCAACTGATCGTAAATACGTTGAAAAATTAAATGAAATGAGTGAAGGTTTTTCCATTGAGATTATTCCCAATGCATCGTTTGAAAAAATTCAATCTCTGTATGGTCAAGCTCGTCTGTATTGGCATGGAGCAGGATTTGAAGAAACGAAACCGGAATATATGGAGCATTTTGGAATATCTACTGTCGAAAGCATGGCCTCAGGATGTATTCCAATCGTGTTTGCAGGAGGGGGACAGACGGAAATAGTGGAAGATGGTATAAACGGTTATACATGGAAAACAGAGAAAGAACTTGCAGATAAAACATTGATGGCGATGAGTGTTGGAAATATGATGAGTAAAAAGGTAACACAAAGAGCTAAGGATTTTTCAAAAAACATTTTTAATCAGGCCTTTGACAGCTTGCTTACATCTCTATGAAGAAACACCTGTATGACTCTCTTGGAATTGCTGCAATTATTTGTGTTGTTTTAGTATTTTTTTATAAAACAATTATTTACGGATTATTGCCTGTCCCTTCAGATACCTTAGTTGGTTTATATCATCCATATCGTGATGCTTATCTTAACGAATATACAAGAGGAGTTCCATTTAAAAATTTTCTTATCACCGATCCGGTGAGACAACAGATTCCATGGAGAAAACAGGTAGTTGAATATTGGAAAAAAGGTGTAGTTCCCTCTTGGGATGCATGGAGTTTTTCGGGAACTACTCTTATAGGGAATATTCAGGCAGGATCATTTTATCCATTAAATATTCTTTTCTTTATTTTTTCTTTTCCAATCGCTTGGTCAATTCTTATTATGAGCCAACCGCTTCTTGCCGGAATTTTTTTGTATATATTCTTACGAAACAAAAAATTAGATATCATTCCGTCACTTATTGGAAGCATTGCGTTTGCATTTGGAGGTTATTCCATATCCTGGATGACGTGGGGAACTATTGTCTCGACTTTTCTTTGGACTCCCATAATGCTTTTCGCTGTTGATAAGATTCATACGGACAATAAAACTTGGAAATGGAAAACAGTATTGTTGTTTGCTCTTCTCTCTTCATTTTTTGCAGGTCATTTGCAATTTTTTATCTACAGTTTTGTATTTATGATGTGGTATGCGTTCTGGGAATATTGGAAACCTCGTATATATAAACTAACATGGTGGCATGGAATAATACTTGGGCTTTTTCTTCTTATCACAGGAGTGCAATGGATTCCTATGTTTCGATTTTTACCAACAACATCAAGAGTAGTTGGTGCCGCTTATCTCCATGAAGGATTTTTTATCCCGATTCAACACCTTATTCAATTTATCGCTCCTGATTATTTTGGCAATCCTGCAACACTCAATTACTGGGGTGTAT
>CAYRFA010000014.1:0-13220 GCA_964423435.1 uncultured Gammaproteobacteria bacterium
GTGCAACCGGAGCTACCGGTGCAACCGGTGTTGCTGGACCTACAGGATCAACAGGTAGTACCGGAGCAACTGGTGCAACCGGCGTTGCCGGACCTACTGGTGCAACCGGAGCAACCGGTGCAACAGGAGCAACTGGTTCCATAGGAAGAACCGGTGCAACCGGAGCAACCGGCGCAACCGGTGTCGCTGGACCCACAGGATCAACTGGTAGTACGGGTGCAACCGGTGCAACCGGAGTTGCCGGGCCTACCGGAGCAACTGGTGCAACCGGCGCAACTGGACCTCAAGGAGCCACAGGAACTCTCGGCCCAGGCGGTGAACCATTGTGGACTCAAACAAACAATCTCCTCTACCCCTACCCTGTTGTTAACCGAAGTGTTGTTTTGGGAAGTAACGTAGATGAGGAAGAGTCAACTACTGCAACGGCAAGTGCTCTTATATATCTTAATGCTAGCGCAACAGGAAACAGTGGATACAGCTGGTTTAATGGTGGCAATGTCGGCATCGGGACGACAGCACCACTTTCAAAATTATCTATTAATGGAGGCTTACACGTCGGCGGAGACAGTGATGCGGGAGACAACAATCTTCTTGTAGATGGAACTCTGGGTGTTTCTGGTGTAGCAACTTTTAACAGCACTTTAAATATTTCTACCGCTACAAATTGGCAACTTGCAAGCACTGCTTTTACAGGAACAATGGCTAATCTTAATACTTTGCGTGATGATTCCATGGCCGATGCACTCCATCGCCACAGTGAACTAAGTGCGAGCGATGGTACACCTAATCCTGCACTCGTTGTTGATGCTTCTGGTAACGTTGGTATTGGATATACCGGCGCTGCTATAACAGAAGCACTCACAATAAATGGGAATGTATCAGCAAAAATATATAAAGATAACGATAATGCTCTTTATTATTTCGACCCAGGAGATGGAGGTTTATCACTTGTATCAGCTGGCGACATCACAACTGAAGACCAGATTGGTATCGGCACAACAGCACCAACATATGCTCTTCATATGATTGGAAGTCAAACCATTTATAGTTCTACCGGGCTTACACTTAATTCTGGAAGTGGAGATATCGTACTCACACCCACTACAGAAGTAAATATTGGCGGATCAGGAGCTGGAAAACTCAATGCCGGAACCGTTGATCCTCCATATACAATAGGAGGCGGAAAATATGCAACATACATGACAGCGATGGTCGGGATCAAAGAAGAAATCACGGGGGTAGCCAACACGACAGAAAATGTTCCAAGTGTCGGTTATCGATCGGTCATTGATTTTGGCAGACTCACACAAGGAACCGATCTCTGGCTCTTTAGCAAAACAACGGATCTAAAAACTAATATTGATAAACTCGTTGTCATTCTCAACCCGTCCGGCACTACGAAGGCTTGGTATGATCTAGACACAGTAAATTATCGACTCGCAATCTATACATCTCAACCATCCCGCGTATCCTATCGTTTGACTGCTCCCAGGTTTGATGCGGCATCGTGGCAAAATACACGCACGAACGCAATTTCGGGATTTGATATTAGCGGACTTGCTGCAATCAGTCCATCTGATATTCCACTGGCTACTCCCAGTGCAAATGCACTTACAGATTTACAAGTCACTACAACGAGTACTCCGGAAACAGGACTATTATTTGATCTCAAAGATTCTGTCAACACATTTATCTATGATGTCGGACGATTTTCACAAGCAGCGATTGCCAATCTCAAAGCTGGATGGCTTCAAGTAGACACCATCACTCCCCTTTCAACAGGAATAACGATGAAACTTGATACCGGAAAGCAATTCAAAATAACAGATAATGCAGGTACACCAGTCACCACATTTGATAATCTCGGAAATGCAACAATAAGTGGTAAATTAACAACAAATAATATCGCAGTAAGTCAAAATGCAACATTTAATGGCAATATTCTTCAAACAAATGGCATCAATGCGCTTCCAGATCAAGGAAGTATTATTCCAAACAGCGGGTTTGAAGTGAACATAGATAATGATTCAACCATGCCGGACACATGGAGTTGTGTAAATACAGGATCAAGTGCAGGAAGTTGTTCTCTGGACGCCATTAATTACAATCAAGGAAACGCGTCGCTTGCCGTCATAAAAACCAACGCAACAAATCAAATACAATTTATGTCTACTTGTGTTCCAGTAACGAGCGGAAATACGTACAACGTAAATATGCGTTCCCTCGGCAATGCATCCCTAACGACAAGTCAATTTTTCCTTGGACTGTGGGGATACACCAATAAAACTGACTGTGAAAATAATACGAATGCCACTGGGTATCACACGGGAAGAGCAATTAGTACATCATGGGCAACAGAAACTACAACAACAGCGGCACTTGGAGCTTCAATTACCTGGGCTCGTGCAGGAGGATATGTCACTGGTGTTGCAAGAACAGTTTATGTTGATGCTCTCCGCACTGTTGCAAGTTCACTCACTACGTCCATGGACATTGCTGAAAACTATTATGTATCTTCTCCTCTTCTTCCAGGGACTTTAGTTCAAATTGCACCAAATAATACATCTGCTGTAGAAAAAGCAACACAAGAAGCAAATCGCACCATGATAGGAGTAGTATCCACAAATCCTGCGATGATTTTGGGAGCTGGAATTGCCGATGAATCCATGTTGACACCCATTGCTCTCACCGGACGGATTCCTGCCATTGTATCAAGCCAAAATGGCGTTATTATCAATGGCGATGCAATCACAGTCAGTACAACCTCAGGAATTGGAACAAAATCTATCGATTCCGGCGTTATTGTCGGAAAAGCACTTGAAGCATTCACTCCAATAGACGCAACATGTACAGAAGTGTCGTCATTTGAGTCTATCATCTGGCCTGATGATGATGGAACAAATCCGCAAAAACCATGCTTCAAACTTCCTGATGGGACATACGTTGGGAAAATTATGACATTTGCAAATGTGGGCTGGTATGAGCCAGAAATACAAAATGAAGTAAAAGCAAACACGCTCTATGCAGATCGAATTATTACAAGCGGCGGTGAATTAACTGCTACCAGTTCATCACAAACAATCAATAATTTCATAACCAATATCACGCAAATAACATCATCCAGCGCTATACCAACTGTAGATTTAACTCCGTCACTTGATGCATCAACCGCTGCACTCCTTGCATCGCTTTCTCAAAGTGTATCGTCTCTTACGGCAGAAAATATTGATCTATCAGGAAAATCCATAACAGCAAGCGCAATAACCTTACACGATAATCTCTCAGTCTTAGGAAATACGACACTTGGAGAAACCTCTATTGCTGGATCACTCTTGATAGATGGATCGATCCGTATCAGTGAAACTGGCATTGAAACAATTACAGAATCTCTGTATCTCAATAAATCAAAATTGGCCAATATCGATATGATGGCTGGTACTCTTGTCATTACTACGTCTGGAGATGTGGTTGTGTCAGGAAATCTCTTCGTTGCCGGCATTCTCGGTGCATCAACGATTAAGCCAATAGATGGTAATCTCACGCTATCTCTTGAACAAACAGCCAGTGCATCAGGTTTTGGCAAACTCATTATTCAAGGAATTGATGAAAAAACAGTTGTATTTGATGAACAAGGGAATATCACAGCATCAGGATCTGCAACATTTGCTAAATTAAATATTTCCGGTATGGACGATACAACTGCTACGTTATCAGCGACATCATCAGCTACCATTGGAGAAGCAACACTTCCAGCTGGGATAACCACAGTATCAATTGAAACAACAGCGGTGACAGACCAATCACTTATCTATGTGACGCCACAGTCATCAACAAATAATCAAGTGTTATATGTCAAAACAAAAAGTCCTGGATTTGGATTTACCGTAAACATAGATGCAGCAATAACCAAAGGTGTGAAGTTTAATTGGTGGATCGTGAATTAATCTGAGCAAAGACAATACTTCGTACCACTACAATATGATCCACATGCACTCACACATGGGGTTTTCCCTTTTGCCGTTAAATTGTCATAGGTATCCGGATCTCCAGCATTTTCAAGAAGTGCGTCAATACAAAAATCATCACTCCCAGTTACTCCTTGATGATAATTAATCGTGTTTGATCCAAATTCACTGGGGAATCGCTTCATATAAATATTTTCACAAGCAGTACCGGCTGCAAAATCCACAGTTGTTGTTCCTGATACACACGGGCAAAGACTCACTGCGTCTGTTCCACACCCAGAAATATAATTCAGCTTCCCCATACCACCACTGCCCCCTGGCGGATACGCTTGATGGTCGGTATAATATAATCTGAGCGCGCTTTTCATTTCCTGTGCTTCTTGTTTCCGCTTCGCATCTCTGGCCCGCTCACGAGCACTTAATAAATTAGGAAGTGCTACTGCTAAAAGTACCGCAGTAATTGCAATAACCACAATAAGTTCAATAAGAGAGAAACCCTTTTTCATACATATCCTTTCTACGGCATTGGCGTTGGAACGACTACGTTTGAACTTGTAATGACATAA
The DNA here is from genome assembly GCA_964423435.1 of uncultured Gammaproteobacteria bacterium. Lineage (GTDB taxonomy): Bacteria > Patescibacteriota > Microgenomatia > UBA10105 > UBA927 > CAIJMI01. The sequence continues at coordinate 4,532 of CAYRFA010000014.1, forward strand.
TTACAATTGACACTGGAAGAAGAACTTCCGCAATTTTTGCCATATTCCTTTGTTCCTGTTGTTGGAATAGACGCATCTTCTAAATTATCCAAACGTGCATAGAGCCGATAGCCATTCGTTCCCACTCGTTCATAATAATATCTCCGCCCCTCTGTTGGTTCTATAGGAAGTTTAATCATGTAATTGATTGCTTTTGTTGTATTTGCAAAACTCGTCCCCCAAGCGCATGTTATTTTTGTTGTATCTCCACAACCGATAATTGTCCCTTCATCAACTCCAGTTCCTCCTGCTGGATATGATCCAATATCTGTGTTGTACATCTCCAGTGCCCGAGCAACCGAATCAAGATCAGATTTACGCCTCGCATCACGAGATTTTTTTTGTGATGAGAGAAAAGCAAATGTCCCAAGGCTAACAAGAATACCAATAATGACAATAACGACCATAAGCTCGATTAGAGTAAAACCTGATTTTTGTTTCATTCTATACACCTCACTATTTCTGTTTGTGAACATTTATACGTCGTATATTCATTTTGACACTTATTGCTACAAAGCGCTCCGTCAAAAAAACTCGTACATCCAAGTTCACGAAGCACATCTCCACAAGGCCGATTATCATAATCAGGAGCTCTTAATCCAGCTTTCGTATTACACACACGAGAACCATCCCCAAGACAGAAGTTGTCACCCGGAGGACCCGGTGGAGTCGGAGTGGGAACAGGAGCGCTAAAATCAAATACAGGATTGGCAATAGTGCCTCCGACAGAAATACCATAATTGTATTTATACGGTTCGTATCCACAACCTTCGAGTGGATTAGAACTACACCCAGAGCCCGGAATATCCGGATCCTGCAAATTACCAAGCGCTGCAAACAGTTTGTATCCACTACACGCAGAAATATTTGGTGGTGCATCTTCAGGGATGGTGATATACAAATACCGCTCGTTTGTCACTGGATCACAAGGAATTTTTTGTCCTTGGAGATACGGCGCAAAAAACTGTCCGCCACTTCCATCCAAACAGTTGTATCCATTCCACGTTGCCACTTGGGGATAACAGTTATGATCGTTGTAATAATCGTCAAAAAGCACCCGAAGTTGCGCAAGATCTGTTTTTCGCTTACCATCATTTCCACGAATGATTTGTTTTTGAAAAGTAAGGAGGCTCATAACAGCCAAAATAGCGATGATGGTCACCATAAGCATAACTTCAGATAACGTAAAACCTTGCCTGCCGGCAGGCAGGCTCTTCTTCGTGTTCATATTTTTAGTATGACAAACCTCTGGTAAAATTGCAAAGAAACGGTATGATAGAACTATATGCTATCTTTCATCACCATATATATTCTTCCTTTTATTAGTATTGGTTTTCTCCCGTTGTTTGAAGATGCCTATGACACAGGACGATTTATTATGTTGACAGGTATCACGATCCTGATGTGTATGTTATGGACAATACGGCTCATCCGAACAAAGGCACTTATCCTTTCATATAACGCAGGTGTTGTTGGATTTGGCGTTCTGACACTCTCATCGCTTATAAGCATCATATTCGTATCAACAAATAAAATCGAGGCGCTCGTGCATCCGCTTGGGATGATCACCTGGCTATCTCTCACTCTTATTGCTCTTATTGCTCCCACGTCTATTGAAAAAAAAGACCACAATAAACTCATATGGATGATAGTTGGAGCAAGTTCGCTTTTAGGGCTTCTTATTATCTATCAACAATTTGCAATCACTGCCATGCTATTTCCGACTCTTTCCTATCTCGCGAGCCCTTTATGGAATCCAACAGGAACTCCCATTTCCGCATGCTATATCCTTTTCCTTTCTATACCTCTATCAGTCCATCTTTTAAAGGAATCCGGAAAAAATCATGAAGATAGAAATAGCGCATTTGCACTCATTGCTATTCTCATTGCCGTAAGCGGGATTATCATAACACTCTGGCGATTTATTCCGCTCGTCAAAACAGTACTCTTACCACTTCCTGTTGGTTGGGGAATACTCCTTGAATCATGGAAAAAACCAATGAGCGCAATTTTTGGTGTTGGAGTCGATCAATTTACCATGGCCTATACACTCGGCAAACAATTATCCATCAACACAACAGCTATTTGGAACAGCGGATTTAACACCAATGCATCACTTCTTTTGCATCTTGCAACAGTCAATGGGTTTTTAGGTGTCAGCGCACTGCTTCTTTTTGCGATCGTTCTTTTTTATGAAAAAATATCAACAATAGAACTTCGTATCGCACTCTTTCTTACTATTATCTTTCTCATCCTTTTTCCTCCATCATTCCCTCTTCTATTTATTCTGAGTTTATTCTCTCTCCTTGCTACAAAAGAAGAACATACCCATACATACCATTTCACAAGCCTTGGGGTTGTCTTTGGAAGCATTGTTTGTCTGGGTGTCATTCTCTTTTCTTCTTACTTTTGGTACCGTTATACACAAGGAGAACAACTTTTTTATCAAAGTGTCGTTGCAAAAAACCAAGAAAACAACGGAACAAAAGCATACAACCTCATGATTCTTGCCATGCGGCAAAATCCACATATCAGTCGCTATCATGCAACATTTGCTCAACTCAACCTCATGCTTGGAAATGCAATTATTGCAGGTGCAAAACAAAAACAAACGACAGAAACATTCTCCCTTTCTCAAGAAGATCAAACACTGGTGACCAGCCTTCTTTCTCAAGCAATCCGGGAAGGAAAAACAGCAACGACTTTAGCACCAAACAATGTCTATATGTGGAGCAATCTCGCTTCTATTTATCAAAACCTCATCGGGATTGCGACAGATGCCCCATCTTGGTCAATAGCTGCATATCAACAAGCAATCACTCTTGATCCAGTCAATCCGGTCCTTCGGCTTGATCTTGGAGGTGTGTACATTGGACAAAAAGACTACAACAATGCACTCCAACAATTTACAGCAGCAATAACACTTAAACCAAATTACGCGAACGGGTATTATAACCTCGCAAACGTACTGAAACTCACAGGAAATACGAAAGAAGCAAAAACAGCGCTGCAGAATGTTCTTGACCTTGTTCCCACAACCAGCACGGAATATCAAAAAGTTATGGAAGAAATAAAAGCCTTGCCCAATGATTAAAACCCTGCTGACCGGAATTATCGTCACTATTTGCATTGGCAGCATATCCTATATATTGCTTCTCAAATTCGGCGATCCGACACTCTCATGGAATACATACATCAACACGACCTATGGATTTACTCTTCGGTATCCCAGAGGACTTGAACTTACAGCAACTCCCATAAACGTAGAACAAGCGCGTTTGGTATATGATGAATTTTGTAAAACTCATGAAGGATGTGGTGTAACTCGCTGGCCGGAATATGTTCTGAATTTTCAAACAGAAGAAAAAATGTCAGTATTTATGGTCGACGTACATCAGGTCCCACTAAAAAATGATCATTTTACCTATCTTGTCCGAGAGCCCTACAACATTTACTATTTCCAGGATCTGAAAGATATCCCAAAGCGGTATGTCTCAGAAAAAACTCTGCAGATGATACAAAAATCTATCCGATTCATTCCTCCTGACGTTCCTCTTGGATGTCTTTGGAACAATACATATAAACCAGCTCTACCAACTGAATACAGAACGCAAGTTGAATACGAAGGAAAAATCGCAACTGTGTCAGGATACTATTTTCAAAAAGATGCAAACAAGTGTGAAAAAACCTCTTATGATACGTGGATATATGACGTGCAAAACACCTCCCCGCCATTTACTTCACAATACTACTGTGAATCAATGTGTCAACGGTAAATACATCAATACTTCATCTTCGTATTTGCCTTTGTATAAAAGAAGTCCGGGAATTTGGCCTGCCTTCTTAAAACCAAACGATTCATAGACATGGATGGCGCGGGCATTGATAGCAAAACACGTAAGAACCAATAGTCGAAGCCCCAATTTTTTTGCCTCTGTTATCAATATCTCCATACATTTCTTTCCTATTCCACTATCTCTATATGTAGAAGCTAAAGATATGCCAATTTCACCTGTGTGAGACTTACGAAGCGGCAACACACGGACTTCAAAACTTGCTGCCAATTTCCCACCAATGCGGGCAATGAGATGTATTTTTTTCTTTTCTTTCATTGCTTTTATCGCATCATCAACATACTTTTTTTCATGTTTACGCGTGAGATGATCTCCAGAAAGTAAAACAAACGTGTCTTCATCAATAAGATCGTTTGCATAGCGAAGCAAATCTTCAAAATCTGATTCTTGAAGCGTCGTAACAATAACAACTTTACCTTGTTTTGTAGTAAATCTCGTTAGTTCTATTCCTGATTCCATAGGCAAATACATTGTACTATATGATGAAGCTCATGAACGGTTAACTCCGGATACATGGGTAAAGATAAAAGTTGACGTGCATATAATTCCGCATTTGGAAAATCTCCTTGTTTATACCCTAAGTACGAAAATGCCGGAGATCTGTGAAGTGGAATGGGATAATGAATATGTGTCTCTATCCCCTTTGTCGAAAGGTACGCTTTCAACTGATCACGTCTTTTTGTTCGAATTGCATATATATGAAAAACGCTTCTTCTACCATGTAGTATCTGTGGAAGAATAATAGAATGACAGCCTTTTAGACAATGATTATACACTCGGGCGTGATCACAACGAAGCCTGTTCCATTCAGATAAATGTTGTAATTTTTTTCTTAAAATTGCCGCTTGAATAGCATCTAATCGAGAGTTGATGCCAACAGTTATGTGATGATATTTTTTTGTTTGTCCATATTGTTTCAATAATCGATATTCCTTTGCAAGAGCGTCACTATTCGTCACTATTGCTCCCCCATCTCCATACGCCCCTAGATTCTTTCCCGGATAGAATGAAAACGCTGCAAATGTACCGAACGTTCCAACGGAGCGACTGCGATATGTTGCACCATGCGCTTGACACGCATCCTCAATAAATACTATTTTTTGTTTTGAATCTTTGATAATGGCCATAATTCCATCAACATTATCAGGTTGGCCATAAAGATGAACAGCTATTACTGCTTTCGTTCTATGAGTAATTTTTCTTCTTAAATCAGGGAGCGACATTCCATATGTCTCATCACAATCAACAAATACTGGTTTGAGTTTATTTTCAACAACAGCAATGGCGGTAGAATAAAAAGTATTGACTGGAACAATAACTTCATCTCCAGGGGACAATCTAAGTGCTCGTATACCTAAGATGAGTGCATCAGTCCCTGAATTGACAGAAATAGCGTGCTTAACACCAAGAAATTTTGCGAAGTCTGATTCAAACTGATCTACCTGTGAGCCACCGATAAATTGCATCGATGCAAGAACATCAGAAAATGCTGATTGTATTTCAGATTGCATGGACCGGTATTGAGCTTGCAAGTCGACAAAAGAAATTTTCTTCATAGTAATTTATACGGTGTAGTATCAGGCGACTCATCATGATAGGATTTATCGGCATAATTGAGCATCATAGCGGTTTTCGATATATTCTGAAAAGCATGAGCAACATGTTTCCCGATAAATACCCGCTCATATTTGTCATGATCACCATCTAGTATATATTCACGCCGCTCTTTTGTTTTCTCATTTTCGGCAACCAGTTTTACCTTTCCCAACACCACAACAAACCATTCGTTTTTTGTTTTGTGATAATGATTCCCTCGTACAACGCGTGGCGTATCAAACGTCACGAAATATATTTGACCAAGTCGTTGATACCGAGGTGATAATTCGTCTCCTTTAAGAAAATCGACAAGAAATCCCCGCTCATCTCGCCGCTTTGTTGCATGATCATAACGAACATTAATCATATGATATATTTATTGCGCATATGTTTCAGCTATATCGCTTCGAACAAGTAATTTTCCATCTCCTATCGGAACAAAGTGTTCTTTAATATACTCTTGATCAGCAGGTAATAACTCTTGTGTGCGCTGCCACCTTCCTTGATAAATATACTTTGTATTTGTCTCTTTAAGACGCTCCCGAACTGTTGGAAGTTTGAGCGAAATAAGCGGAGTCACCTGCCCAACAGGCATACAGGTAATATAATATGGGCTGGGATAATACAAAGATACACACTCAAAATCCAAAATATATTCTGTCGTCGGGATAGTTCGAAGAAGTCCCTCCAATTCAGTTTTTTGATCATGACGCCAGTATGATTTTGGTTCATTTACTAAACGATGCCCAATACATAACAGATATATAAATATTCCAAATGACAATACCACCCAGATACGATAAGCAGCTATTTTTTGATTCTCTTTCCAAAATATATACAATCCATCAGCGACATACCACACGATAAATACGGCAGACGGTATGAGATATTGCGCATGTTTCATGGGCATAACGTAAACAAAAAGAAGAATCGATAACAGACAGTTCGCGGAAATTATCCCTTCTTGCCATACGGTTTTTGTATCCTGAAACGTTACCGTTGTTACAAAACGGAATATTGCAATAAGAATTCCAAATGTCCATAGAAAACCATTCAGCCAATAGCCAATATGGTACCCTCCTGTTCCATAAATAACATCATTAGGATAAAAGAAAAAATCAGCAGCTATTGGAAACAACTTAGCAAGTTTATTTGCTTCAAACGGCAATGTGACGAGTGAATACCAAACAAGAGATAGGTTACCAAGCGATGCAAACCAAATACATGCCATAAGTCCAATCAATGCTCCTCCACCCAAAATAGCAACAACATCAGCGCGTGACGAATGTGTCCGATTCCATCCGACAAATCCTAAGAAAGAAATAGCGACAATGGGTAACATTTTTTGAGAAGTAACTACTGACAGTGCAAAACAAACGCCAACAAAAAATAAAGACATTTTTCTGGATAGGAATGAAAATGTCCTATTCATGCACCGGATCTGTATCCAAAGACCGATAACTACCAAAAATATTGCGAGTGTATCTGGTCGAATTTCAATAAATTTATCTGATGGAAGCGGTAAAAATACTAAAAGAAGAGGAATAAAGACAACTATCCATGACTTCCTCATTTCCCAAAATAATGCAGATAAGAAAATGGCCAAACTAACAAAGATTCCGTACATCATGATCCGACCAGCGATAAATGCCATAAATCCATGAAAAAAATAAACCACGGGTTTTAAGAACCAAAAAAATCCGGGCGCTGAATACGCAAAAAAATCGCGGTATGGCATAGACCCGTCGACCATATGTCGTGCCCAATATAAATAGGACAATTCATCGTGATCAAAATATCGAACGACAGTAAGCTGATATTTTACATACCAAAAATACAATCCTAAACTAATAGTTGCGATACAACAAAGAAGGGGTATCAATGCAATATATTTTGGCCAATGAATTTTTTTCATAATCTTGTTTGACTATAACCCAGAACATGGACCAATTCAATCATATGTTAAAATGAATTACTTCATTGTATGAAAAAAGAACACTATCTGCTTATCATCGGATGTATTATTGCTATAGTATTCCGTTTTTGGTTCATCACCCTCTCTCCACAGCCGTTCATTTTTGACCAATATGAATATTATAAATTTGCACTTCAAATACTTAATCGTGGTCTATTTGCCGATTCCGCCAGACTATACGGGTATCCCTTATTCCAAGCAATACTCTATAAAATATTCACCCCGTATTCTATTCAACCTGTTATTGTATTTCAGGTGATCCTCGACAGCTTGACTGCTCTTGCCATCTACTACTGGACAAAATTATTATTCCGCCAAACAAATATCCCATGGATCGCGTTTTTCTTCTATATATTCAATCCATATACGAGTGCATATGTCGGAGTTATCCTGTCGGAGGTTGTAGGAATTTTCTTCACAACGTTGTTGCTCTATTTCTTTACGCTGTTCTGGCTCAAGAAGAAACTACTTGTATTTTTACTTTTCTCTTTCATTGCAGGATTCTTACCCCAAATCCGGCCTGCTTTCTTATATTTTTCTTTCGGATTATTCGGGATTTCTTTGTATCGGTATTGGAAACAGAAATGGGCAATCTTAATCGGAATTCTCTTATTTACTCTTTCCTTTCTCTATGTATTGTGGGGAAATGTCGTCTATTTCAATGAATGGAAAGCTACAAGCGTCGATCGTATCGTCGAACGTGAACTGTATATCAGCGTCATGGTATCCGGTCGTGCACCGTATCATATGAAAAGTGGATACGACGTCTATCCAAAAGAAGTCATGCAATTATACGAAGAATTTAGTAGAAACCCAAAAAATCATTATGAACGAATGGTGATGGGTAAAAAATACCTGAGTGAGGCAACGAAAATCATTATAAGTGATCCGTTGCTCTTTATCCGACAGCGATTTGGAAAAATGTTTTTTGTCTGGGAAAAACATTTTCTATTCTATTATCAAGAAAGCCCAAATACCATACGAGATATGTTGGTGTATTGGGGAAACATCCTGCTCCTTACGAGTGGATTATCAGGATTACTTATGTGGTTTGTCAAAAAAAGATCGCTGCTTGCGGGAGTATATGTGTCTCTTATTGCATATATTTCCATCATTCATAGCGTTAGTCTTGCAGAAGAACGATATTCTTTGCCAGGATATCCATTGTTGTTTCTTTTTGCCGGATATGCACTTGATCAATTATATAAACGGAGTTTTATCACTC
>CAYRFA010000015.1:0-13210 GCA_964423435.1 uncultured Gammaproteobacteria bacterium
TGGCATTCTATCGAAGCAGCTCCAAATTTGATCGTTGAAGTATAATTGCTTCTTCTTCGCTCCAAGGTGAATACGTGCCTGGGTGATTTTGAATTGTTTTTACAAACTCTTTCCAGTCAACCCATTTCCATGCTTTTATTTCACTCTTTTTTGGTTTCGGATCTTTATTCGTAATACCAATGAATATTGGGCAAATTTCATTTTCCAAAATTCCGTTTTTATCTGCAAACCGATATCGATATGGAGCTACTTCTTTTATATCCATTACATCAATATGTAATTCATGACTCACTCTCCTTTTCACTGCATCAATCGTTTCTTCGCCAGGTGATACATGACCGCAAACGCTATTCGTCCACACACCAGGGAATGTTTTCTTTTCTAGCGCACGTTGCGTCACAAGTAACTGTTTTTTTGAATTAAAAAGAAATAGAGAAAACGCACGATGAAGCGGAGTATTTGTTGTGTGTACGGTTTCCTTATCCGCAACTCCTATTTGATTATTATATTCATCAACTAAAATTACTTGCTCCATGTGCGCCCACTTGGTGTCGAGCCAAGCGCCTCGAATTTATAAGATTCGCGCTCTACCGCTGAGCTATGGGCGCAATATGGCAATTATAGCAAAATAATAGGGTAATTACTGAAGCTTCGTGAGAAGTTGTTCCATTGAGCTTTCTATTTCAAGAGAGCGTTTTTCACTTTTTCCTAAGATTACATACGCAAATTTGCTTTGTTTTAAAAGATTTGACGAGGCAAGAACAACACCCTCTTTAGTTTTATGATTAAAAAGAACTGGCGCAAGTATTTCAATCACTTTTTCAAATGATGGTTTGATCCCATGTGGTAATTCGTAATCATTATTTGAAAGTGTGTAAGAATCCGTCATGAAATCTTTTCCGATTAGTTCTTGTGCTGCTTTGTACATATGCGTCCCGCCAGTTCGTCTGGCGTTTGATTCTGTGACATAGATTTCTCCGTTTTTTGCTGCAACATAGTCAACATCAAAATATCCCCGATATCCGCTTGCTGCGTATTGCTCACCGATAAAAAATCCTGTGTCGATAACGCGCGCGGCTATGCGCTCAGGAAGAACCGAATCATGCATTTCCTGTCCTTTATATATACCATTTTTATCAACCCGCATTGCACAGTAGTAAAGAAATTCAATTTTTCCGCTTTTTGTAATCTTAAATTCAACATTGGGAAACCCCCCGCCAATTACCGGATTAACATTGAGTAAATCTTCAATTACTATTGGAAATTTCTCCCAATAGCTGTCTTTTTGTAATTTATTATGAATTGCTTGTTCACAGGCTTTATATTCTTTTGGAAGATCTCCAGGACGGAAAATGAGCACTCCAGCACCTGAATGTCCTTTATTTGTTTTGATTACCACTCCATCCTCTTTGATATATTTATTTGCCGCGATCATAGCAGCATCGTATGTTGAAGCACAAATCAATCCATCAGCTACTTTAAAATCAGGCTCGAGTGCTCCACTTTTTTGTGCAAGTTGCCTAATGCCGGATTTACTCCCAAAAAAATTCACTGTCCAAGCACTCATTACTTCTGGAGACTCCGGTGTATACACAGTAATTCCACGAGAGGAAAGAACACTGACCAGGTGCAGCAATTGCGGGCTTGTTGTGTAACTAATAATTGTTAGTTTCTTGACCGAATTAGAAGCAACAACTAATTGATCTATTATTTCTGGATCCCGGATAATATCTTCACAGATTTCTCCAGTGTGGGTATTTGGAACAAGGACAGTTATGTGTTTTGAACCAAATACTTTTTGGTAGTACAACATGAATGCGTCTGATATTGGACGAGGGGCGATAAATATCGCTTCATTTTCTTCTGACATTGAAATCAAATCCCGTTCAGCGAGGTTTGCATTCCAATCGATTTCAAATTGCCGCTCATGCGTATCGGACATGGCACAAATAAATGGCCAGACGTCTTCAGAGAGATTAAAAATATATACTATTTTCTCGTGTTTTTTGACGGGGACTATACTGAGGGGTTCTTCTTCTTGGTCCATATTTTTTTTATAATCACAATACAAAAGTGTATAGGAAATTCAACATTTGTAAAGGGGTAGATTTTATAACCTCGCTCTCTGGGAAACTTCCGCCTCAACTAATTCTTTCGATCTGCCATATTTAAGCCGTGATAGTTGAATAATTGCTTCGGCAATTTTTGGATTTTGCGTAGCGATAATCTTCTTCATATCTTTTGTCAAATCTATTGAGAATGGTTTGACTGGTTCATTGTGAACAATCGTTTTTATGTACGCATTGAATTTATCGATGTTAATTAAATCTGTCTCACTAAATGTTGGTTGGAATTCATGTTGGAGATAATTAGCATCAGTAACTCCAACACGAAACGCGATTAGCGACCCAACGTTACCAAAGACAGCGTTTTTCACTTCTTCTTCCATTTGTCCGATGAATTGATTTGCAACAATTAAATTGAGTCTGTATTTCCGAGCCTCAGATAATATTTGTGCAAAATCGGGAGTGGCAAAATTTTGAAACTCGTCAACGTACAGATAAAAATCACGGCGCTCTTGTTCCGGCGTCTCTTGCCTACTCATAGCAGCAATGAGAATGCGAGGAACAAGGATAAGACCCAAAAAATTACTGTTTTCCTCACCTAATTTTCCTTTTGCAAGATTCACAAGGAGTATTTTTCCTTCATCCATCACCTTTCTAAAATCAAAAGAAGATTTCGATTGACCGATGATGTTACGCATGAGTTTATTGGTGACAAACCGACCAAATTTCGAAACGATATAATCCAATACTTCTGACTTATGAAAGTCTGCTGTTTGAGCAATTTGATCGGTCCAATACCTTCGTATAATCGGGTCGGATACTTTTGGAAGTAGTTCCTGAACAAACGCTGCATCAGTGAGAATACGTACTACTTCAACAAATGTGTTTCCGGGTTCACACATAACCGTGAGCATGGCATTTCGGATCGCGTGTTCAAACCGAGGACCAATAATACCGGTTTTCATCGGATCATAGAGTTTATACATAAGTCCAACTATAGAAGTCACCACAAAATGTTTTTGTTCTTCAGTATGTGCCTCAAGCATATTGAGCCCCATGGGCCGTTCCGTATCAGAAGGATCAAAATAAATCACGTCTTCGGCGCGTGATACCGGCATTCTGGACATAATCCCAGTAATTAAATCTCCATGAGGATCAATAACAGCTACCCCTTTTCCTGCGTTTATATCTTGCATGACAAGCTCTTCTAATAATTGCGATTTTCCTGTACCGGTTTTTCCGATCACATACATGTGCCGCCTTCTATCGTCATCGCCTATGTATATTGGCCGCTCAACTCCGCGGTATTTTGAAAGACCCAAAAAAAGTCCGGATTCAGGGATAAGCATTGGCGCGGGAGCACGCTTCGCATTGAGCCAAAAGATATGTGGTGTCTCAACTGTTTTGTTGGGCAAATGAAAAAGTGTTGCAAGTTCGTCACTATTTAACACACTTGACTGCTTATAAAATGGGATATTCACAACAGGAAAATACCGATAGATAAAATCAATCATGAACACATATTTTAAAAAGAAACGGATTTCCCGAAATTCATTATTATCCGAAGAAAATTGATCAAACGATGCAAGAATATTTTTCAAATGCATCTCAGCTTGCTCTTTTGTGGCTGAAGTTACGACAATCCGCACTACAGTATTAAATCCTGTTTTTTGAACTTTTTGATTAATCGACTCGAGTGTTTTTTGATCCACTTTGAAATTCGCCTTTTCCGGATTTGCTTCATCTTTTTTGATTTTTGAAATAAACGAATGACCATTCATCCGCCACCTGTCGTTTGCCGGTTGAATAAGAATTTGTATGACCGCTCCTTCCCCTTCCTGCATTTTGGCCAAAACCGAAGTAATTGAAGATAATGAGTCAGTTGGAAGATCTTTGTATGTCCGAATGGGAAAATAATTTGAATACTTAAGAACAAGTGGGACAAACGCAACTTTCCCCTCTTTTGAAAAAATGGAATATTCCTCTACCTCTTTGATATCAGCCCCAGGGTATGCTCCATGAATCTGTTTTTCCACAAGATCCATGAGATTTTTTGGGACGGAAACGTAAAACCTGATATCTTCACGACGGGCTACAATCTCAAAAGCTATATGGTCTTGCGGTTGTAAGAATGCCCACCATTTTTTGTTATAAAGTCCATAGAGACTGGCAAACATCTGTTCAGCTGCATCGATTTTTATTTCATTTTCCCGTGGAACCGCAATCTGCAAAAGCACATAGGAAAGCGATCGCTTTTCCCGATTTCGATATTTCCATAATAGAAAGGCAACATAGAGTAGTCCAACACCCAAACTTACACAAATAAGCACAATCAACAAACTTATTCCAAACATTTCTAATTTATAGGTAAGATCAGCGAATTGGTCTGTCATACTTTACTCTTTATTCCAAAAATCATCAGTTGTTTTTTACACCATTCTGCAAGCCACCTGAATGAATTCATAACACTGATATGAAGCCCTTTGGCGAGTTCACTATCAGACAAGGGAGTTGCGACAGATGGACTTGCTTGGATAGGAATATTTATTCCTGTTGGTTTTACCCCCAGTTGACTGACGGGCTGTGGGATTTGGACAACGGTTGGTTGTTGCGTCACCCCAATTGCTGAGACTTCCTTTGGAAGTTCAATTTCCGCTCCGGCAGCATGTAATCCTTGTTCAGAATCAGAAATGGTAATTCCTTCAGACTCTTTTCCGATTCCAATAGTTCCGGTTGTTGTTGGAATAGTCGATTTCCCGGCATCGTCGGGCAGAGTGTTCATAAACTTATCATATCATAAATACGGCTATCGTTAATGGGCTACCGCAAACAAATGGTTGTACATCCGACGTGTTTTGAGGAGAGTAAGATATTCTTCTATTTCCTCTATCTCATCATCCCATTTATCTGACACAATTTTCTGTATTCTTCTTGGTCGAATACTATCTTCTCCACAATATTTTCTCACCACTTTGCGCAAAAAATGAAGAAGATTTTGCAGTGTGCGAGTCGAATCTTGCGCTATTTCCACTTCTTCCACCGGCACAAATTCTGTCCTACTATTTGATTCCATCCAAACCAATTTTGTAACTGTTGAAGCAACGTCTCCTTTTGCAATCTGTTTTCCAACTATTTCTGTTACCATCTGTAGATCTTGAATAACTATTTGATCTACTTTATACACCACATTTGTTTTTTCTTCTAACATTGGCTGCACAACAACAGAAACAGATTCTACTATTGGTTCTTGAATTACCTGTTCAACATATTTTGGTTTTATCGCCGTTAGCGATAACGTAATTGCTTTTTCTTCATATCTTGGAATTGGTTGGAAATCAGACATAGTTACAAATGTCGTTATTGGTACCAATTTCTGTATTGGAGTGATCTGTTTTTCTTTTGGTTGTTTTCGTTCTTCTTGCTGAATAGAATCTGGTTCTTTTTGAAATACAATCGTTGGATGCAAACCAAAAGATTGTTCTATGAGTGTTATGTCTTGTATCACTTCTTTTGGTATTTTTTGTTCATGGGTACGTTGGTCAATAACAGGAATATTTATTTTTATTATTTTCTTTTCTGACGGCTCAAAAAGTGCAGACTTTTCTTTTTTTAATGGTGTGTCAAAAATAAGCCATGGTCTGACAAATACATCCCAAATTCTTCTTTGATGAATCCAACCAATTTGTTGCTGATCATTATAATAAGTTGGAGCTACGGGCAAATCGTCAAATGGGTTTTTACGTATTTGTTTTATTGCATATTCTTGCTTTTGTTGTTCGATAGTAATTGGTTTTACCACAAGAGGATTTTTAATAATTTGTTCTTCATTTACTGCAACAGTGCGGCATGTACCAAGGCTCACAGTGTGAGATTTTGTTTCATGACGCGTATCTAACACATCTTGTACAACATCAGCAATCTGTTGTTTGTTTTTTAAATCCAAAGTAATACTTCCTCGTACCACAGAATATAATGGACTATCTTTTCCTTCTTTAAGTACAACTCGTTTTGTTTCTTCTGAAGAAAATCTGTCCAAGAGGTCTGTTGCAGCGCCTTCTGATATTCCACCAACTAATCGCGTTTCATAAGAAATTGTATTGCCATGACGAGTCATATGCATCAAAGCGACCCCATCTTCCGTTGTTAACCCATTCATTACAAATCCAAAAAGAGATTCTCCATCTCGTAACGTCACTGCTTCTTGTTGAAATGCTCGAAATTGCCGAACTTGTTCTATAGCTGCTCTCCATGAAGAATGGGGAAGATTGCCTTCGTTTATTTGATCAAGTGTATATGCGACATTTCTTACCATGGAATCCGACATGGCACTACTGTTTTCCCGATGTGCTCTCCCCGGTATCATTCCAAGTTCAGAAGTTACGAGTGCAGTATTTCCGCGCCCATCAACGCCTAGTTGATATTCACCACTCCAGTATGCATCCACTGGATTATCTAATTCATTCTGGGCACTTTGTCTATCTCTCTCTATTCCAATTAACCGAGCTTCGAATGCCTGTGGACCTACCTCAGCGGCTTGTTGAAGACCTATTTGTGCAGCCTTATGATCGTATTTTAGTAATTCCATAACAATCCTGCTCGGGACATACATTCATATGAGAGTATCGGACTTTCCCTTCAACTTTTTTCAGGGTTCACCGTTGCGGCACAGTGGTTGAATTACTCGCCCCGCGAAGCTTTAGCGGAGTGGGTGCACAACCTTCCTCTATATATGAATATTATTCACACTTAATATTTTATGACGTTGTTTGTTCCAATATTTAACCACCTCATACCCGTAGTAAAAAATAAAACCATAGAAAAAATCACCAATAAGAGAATTTCTGAAAAATGGAAGGGCTGTGACGTAACAATGGATTAGACCAGTCAATGTTTTTGCATACATGCCGCCGGGTACAAGCCAGACAGCAAAATTAGTAATAGCAAAAAACACTATTGATGATATAAAAGTACCTTTCATAAATCGTGAAAGAGAATATTTTCTTTGAACCCACCAACCAATGCAAAGTGTGATCATAAAACTTCCGTAGGTCGCCCACATAACTGGATGGAGTCCAATTACTATATCGGTGATGAGCATTGTTGTAAACAGAATAATCATCCCTTTTTTCATACCAAACTTCGCACTTGAAAATAGTGCCGTTGCACCAACTGGGGTCATATTGGGAAGATGCGGAACAAGCCGGGAAATAATTCCAATAATTATAAGTGTTATTATTTCCATAATTAGTAAATAGGAGTTGTATATTTCCACTCAACGATGTCCCCTTGTTTTAATTCATATTTGTCAGAGGCTACTTCTCCAGACTTTCCATTGACGTAATAAATCCATGCCTTATCTTTTGTCATTTTTTGATCTCCAACACCTTCAACAAATATTCCGAAATCATACTGTTTCGTTTGAAGCTCACTATTGTTTTTCTTTGCAACTTGTAGAAGCGCTTCATAGGGAGAAGATGCTTGAATGTCTGAATATGATATTGAATTAAATACACAGGTCACTGTAGGAAAAGTTTCTTTTAAAGAAGAAATGGTTGGTGTTTGTTGACGCTGACCTCGTACAAACCACAAACCAAAGCCCAATATACCAACAACGATAACTAGAATGAGGATACGTGTAATTTTTTTCATTATTTTGTTCCTTTCCATGGTAATTCTTTCATATGAGCTTTTTTATTGATCACCCGTGCGTACACAAAAAAAAGATCTGATAATCTGTTCAAATACTTGACGATTATAGCATAGTGCATGTGATTACGTGTGAGCCTGACAATAGTCCGTTCTGCTCTTCGACAGACGCTTCTTGCTATATGCATGTATGATGCTGTTAGAGATCCTCCTGGGAGAATAAAATGAGTTAGTGGTGATAATTTATTACTAAACACATCCATATACATCTCCATTTGTCGTACCCTTTTTTCAAGCACATCCACATTTCCTCCCCATCCAGCAAGAACACTTCCAATTACCATCAAATCTTCTTGAACTGTATGAAAAAAATTGATTAATGGGTCTTTTTTCGAAAGATGGGAAACAAGAAGTCCAACAGTGCTTGTTAATTCATCAATTGATCCATATGCTTCTACTTGTGGATCTCCTTTAGAAATACGGGTTCCACCGAATATCGCTGTTGTTCCATCATCACCTGTTTTTGTATAAATTGGCATACGAAACTTTTAACATTCACTATATCCACAGCTGTAACACTTTTTACACGATTCCTCAAACACTAAACTTCCTTCTCCACAATGCGGACATAAATCAATCGTCACTAACCGTTGTTCTTCTGGAGGATGAGCGACAACTGTTGCTGGCGTTGCTCCCATTTTTTCAAGAAGTGCTACAACATTTTTTTCTTTTGAAACACTATCTGGAGTTGTGGTTGACTTTTCAAGATTATGTTTTGCAAAAAAACCAAAGTGTCTGTCAATTACTTTCGCAACAGCATCGGGAAGACTTCTCACACGGTTTTCCCCAAATCCTAGCGACCGAGCACCACCAATACCAATGAGCTCTGCTGCAATTTTCCGTGCCCGTTCCATCGCAGGAAGTGGAGACGCCATACGAAGCATGAGAGATATAAGTCTTCCCATTGCCTCAGCCATTGCTGTTACATCACTTCCGGCTTTTCCGACGTTCACAAACAGTTCCACTGGTTGATTTCCGCCATTGGTATTGACTGTCACATACGCAATACCAACTGGGGTTTCCACTTGATACGTTGATCCTGCAACAACCGGTGGTCTTGGTTTTACCTCGGGCATTCCTGCAATGATGCCATTTGCGTGGTCTTCTTTTTTCTCTTCTGTTGTTCTTGTTAAGACTCCCTGACGACTTCCCTCCCGCATGTACGCTATTCCTTTACATCCTAAATCATAAGCCATTGTATAGAGTCGTTTCACATCTTCCACTGTGTTGGAATTTGGTGCATTGACGGTTTTACTGATTGATGCATCGACATATTTTTGAATGGCAGCCTGTACTTTTATATGTCCTTCCGGAGTTAAATCATTTGCCGAGACAAAATAATCCGGTCTATCCTCTTTTGTTGGTTCCTTTCCGTTTGCAACACGAAATTCACTGCACCACTGGTCATAGAGCGGATGACGGATGATGTGTTCTCCCAACCTATCTCTTCGAATAAATTCAAATTCATATACTGGTTCAATACCGCTTGAGACTCCAGATAAAAGTGATGTCGAACCAGTCGGCGCCTGCTGAAGAAGAAGTGAATTTCTAATACCATAGCGTTTGAGTTGTTTTAATAACTGTTCTGGAAGTTGACTGACAAAATATCCTTCGCTATGTTTTTTCTTATCGATTTTTGGAAACGGTCCCTTTTCGCGAGCGAGCTGTATAGACTCTTCGTATGCGCTATCACGAATAGTTTTATAGATTTTATCAATTTCTTCTAGGCTTTCAGCAGACCCATACCGAAGTTTCATTTTGATAAGCGCGTCTCCTAACCCCATGGTTCCAAGACCAATGCGCCGTTCTCCTTCAAGTTGCACTTTCCGAATTTCATCAAAAATATACACATCTGCATCAACTACATTATCCTGAAACCGAACACCTATTTTTGAAACCTCTTTCAATTTATCATAATCCATCTCCCCTTTTTCATTGACTAGTGCTGCCAAATTAATCGAACACAAATTACATACCCCCCAATATGGTAATCCCTCTTCACCACATGGATTAACACAGTTTACAAACTCATAATAATAGTTATTAAATTGTTTATTGTACCTCTCCATGAACACCACACCAGGTTCTGCACTTGCCCATGCGGCTTTCGCAATAAGATCCCATAGGGAACGCGCCTTGATTGTTTTTGTTATTATTGGTTTTTTCCCAAGTGCGATCCAGTTTGGAAGATATCCATCCCATTTCGTATCATAATCAGGATCTGTCACATCTGGAAACATCAGATCCCAATCGCTATCTCGTTTGACCGCTTCCATAAACGCATCTGATACGCAGACGGACAAATTCGCTCCATTAATTTTATTTAAATCTTGTTTCACGGTGATAAATTCTTCGATATCCGGATGCCAATCCCATAACATGAGCATTAAGGCTCCCCGCCTTGTTCCTCCTTGTTGAATGATGTCCTTGGTGGCAACAGAAAACAGTTCTGCCCAATTAATTGGTCCTGAAGAAAATCCATTTACTTTTTTCACCCGAGCTCCTCGAGGCCTAAGACTTGATAAATTAATACCTACTCCTCCTCCACGGGCCATGATTTCTACCATATTTCCTAAGGTATCAAGGATGCCACCGCGGGAATCTTTTGGACTGGGGATGACGAAGCAATTGTAAAACGTCACTTTGTATCCGGTTCCTGCACCAGAAAGAATTCGTCCTCCGGGAACAAACACAAAATCTTCCATCGCGTGATAGAATTTGTCTTCCCAAAGTTTTCTCACGTCAACTTTTTCGATCGCTGCCACTGCTTTAGCAACGCGCCTCCATAATTCCTGCGGAGTTTTTTCAATAGGCTTTCCGGTCTCATCTTTGAGTGCATACCGATCTAAAAATACGGTATTGCGAAGGCCGGTTAACTCCATACATTATTCCTCCTTTAGGAAATTTTTTTTATTTCTTTTGCTACGTCTTCAATATCAACAAATTCTTTAAACACACTTGAAAACCGAATATACGCGATTTTATCTAATTTTTTTAGTCGTTTTCCCACAAGCTCTCCGATTATCTTACTTGGTATTTCATTTGTTTCTCCACCGATTAGCTCTCGCTCGACATCATCAACAATGGTATTGACTTGGTCTGCTGATAATGTTGTTTTTCCGCTTGCCCGCCAAATACCCCTTCGTAGTTTTTCCCGATCAAACGTCTCGCGCCTGTTATCTTTTTTAATCACAGTGATCGGTATCTGTTCTACTCGCTCATACGTTGTAAACCGCTTTTCGCATTTTGGACAAACACGTCTCCTTCTAATAATTGTTATATCTTCGTTATCTCTTGTTTCAAGAACATCTGTATTGGTATGATCGCAATAAGGACATTTCATACGTGAAAATCAAAACGCTATATATGGTGGACTAAATGAGAATAGAACACTAAATCTATGGGGTCAAGACGTATCTTCTATATCAAAACCAGTCAATATTCATTCTAGCTTCATTTAATTATTTATGAAGAAATAGTACGGAGATTATCATGACCGTTATCAACATCAGTACTCAATACATCAAAAATATACTGTTACTTCAATGCTTTTATCTCTTGTTGAATTCTTGCAAGTAATACAAGTGATGAAGCTATTCCACTTTTTTGAGCTTCTGGAACTTGAACAAGTAACTCTTGTAAAACTTCTGCATGCTTTGCTGCCGCCTTTTCTGCATGTTCAATAACATATGGTGCTATCACACCGCCACTTGTTTTATATGTCGAAAGTCCTGTAACTGCCTTCTCCATGTATTTTTCTGCTTTTGAAATAGTTGTTTCGGCAAGTGAAAATTTTTTTTGCTCAATAAACATAATTCCCATCTGCAACCTTTTATCTGCTTGAAGAATATAGAATTCAGATTTCCGTACTGGTTCGATGATTACCATTTCAAGTACCGCATCCCGAACTCGTTTAACAAAATACAGTGGATGATCGGGAAGAATACCGGGATATGGGAGCGCATACTCAATTTTTATAACAACTGGCTCAGTTGCAATAACCGGTCGAACGATACCCATGCTAAGAATCAAAAAAATAACAGAAAGAATATATTTCATAACAGCTCTCCTTTATCCCCTAGTATACTCTGTTTTACAAGTTCTATCACCTTGTCTGGAGTTAACCCAATAGTAGTACACACAAATTGTTCAAGTTCTTTGACTTTTGGATATGCAGCATCCAAAATAGAAACCTCTTCTTTTGATAATTCTTCAGCTCTCCATAATGCAAATCGCGCATCAACAGAAATTGTTTCATGCTTCGTCATTTTATCTGCAAGAAACAACAATTTTTCCTCCCAAGCTGAAGGCGCGATTGTATCATCAAGTATTGCGTGAAGCGGATGAGTCCGAATGACATTCGCTACTTTGTCCATACCGATTTCTTTTAACATTCTCACTCCTGTATCCGGATGCAATTCGCCTTCTTTTGGTGAGATATTTTTGTCGATATCATGCAAAAGTGCCGCAGCAAGAAGTACATCTGTTTGAATAAAAATCTGAATTTTTTCTTTAATTTTTGAAGCAAAAAATAATGCAAGTTTTGCAACAAGTAGACAGTGGCGTTGTTTGTGTTCTGGAAGGTTATATGTTTTCCAAAGTGAAATAGCTTGTGTATAGGTTGGAACCATACTCATGTTTCTTTTTGCTGACCGTTCATCTTAAAATATCCGAGCGCTTGAAGAACAAGATTTAATGTTTCTTTTGGTCCATGAGAATAGGTATTAATGACAAGATCATAATATTTCGGATCCCAAAAATCAGTGACTCCATACATCCGTTTCCATTTTCCAATATTTGCATCTTCCCGATCTCGCAAATGTGCTTTTGCCTCCTCAACGCTTAAATTATCACGATTTACTACCCGGTCTATGCGAAGTGAATCTTCAGTCATGAGTAACACTTTTAACACATGGGAAAGTCCCCGCATGTTCCATCCAGCAATCCATGATTCAACTGCAACATGAGTATTCGGATCAGATAATTTTTTTCGCATAGCAACATCAATCTGATGATCAATTTCATCACTATAATCTGTGGCGAGATGATGTGTAATATCTTTTGAATCATGTTTTCCGTTTTCAATTGCAAACTTTCTTGCCCAATCGCCACCGGAAAATGTTTCCCATCCCAGTGCTTCAACAAGAGGTTTTAGATTCTTTAGAAGTGTCGATCTGCCTGCCCCGGGACGACCGGAAATTGCGATGCTGGAATATTTGAGGGGGTGTGCTGATTGGTTTTCCATGTACCTATTATAGAACGAGGTTGACAATCGTCAAGAGTGTGGCATACTAATGGCATGAAATCTATATATCTTCCCATATCATGGTCGACATATTGCACATACACTCGAAAACTTGCCGAAGCAATTATTACCAGTGGCCCAACGGAAACACAAATTGTGGCTATCGCAAGAGGTGGATTAGTCTTAGGAAGAC